>NZ_JBXUOV010000114.1:0-18731 GCF_057196585.1 Micromonospora sp. ATLC20 | reverse complement strand
GCGTTGCTGCCCCCGCCGCTGCCCGGCGGCCGTGACCTCTCCGCCGGCCAGCCCGACCCCCGGCTGCTGCCCCCGCTCGGCCCGCACCTGGCAGCGCTCGCCACTGAGATCGGACCCCCCGGTGGGTACGCGACCGACGCCGTGCTGCCCGAGCTGGCCGCCCTGGCCCGGGACCGGCTCGCCGCCGATCGCGTGCCGGCCGCCGAGCTGACCGTCACCGGCGGCGCGCTCGACGGCATCGAACGGCTGCTCGCCGCCCACCTGCGCCCCGGCGACGCGGTGGCGGTGGAGGACCCGGGCTGGGCCAACCTGCTCGACCTGATCGCCGCGCTCGGGCTGCGTACCGTCGGGGTGCCGGTGGACGACGAGGGCCCCACCGTCGGCGGCGTCCGGGCGGCGCTCACCGCCGGAGTCCGGGCGCTCGTGGTGACCAGCCGGGCGCAGAACCCGACCGGCGCCGCCGTCTCCGCCGACCGGGCCGGCGCGCTGCGGACGCTGCTCGCCGGCCGGGCCGACCTGCTGCTGATCGAGGACGACCACGCCGCCGAGCTGGCCCGCGTACCCCTGCACCCGCTCGCCGGGGCGACCCCGGCGTGGGCCTTCGTCCGGTCGGTGAGCAAGCCCTACGGGCCCGACCTGCGGCTCGCGGTGCTGACCGGCGACGAGGCCACAGTGGCCCGGGTGGCCGGGCGGGCGCGGGTCGGCGCCGGCTGGGTCTCCACGGTGCTGCAACGCCTGGTCGTGTCGCTGTGGCGCGACCCGGCCACCGCCGAGCTGGTCCGGCGCGCGGCGGACAGCTACGACAGGCGGCGCGACGGGCTGGTGGCCGCGCTCGCCGCGCGCGGGACGGTCGCGCACGGGCGTACCGGGATCAACGTCTGGGTGCCGGTGCCCGACGAGACGGTGGCGATCACGACGTTGCGCGACGCCGGGTGGTCGCTCGCCCCCGGCGGCCTGTACCGGATCGCCGCCGCCCCCGCCGTGCGCGTCTCGGTGAGCGCGCTGGACGAGGCCGACATCCCGGCGCTCGCCGACGCCCTCACCGCGGGAAGGAAGGGCCCCCTCCTAACGCATTCGGTATAGGAAGGGCCCCTTCTCAACACCTCCGGACAGCGCGGCGGGCCGCTCGCGTGCGCACCGCCGGACGGGGTAGAACGATCGGCATGGCCGAGACCGAGAGCGCACCCGGAGCACAGGAGTTCATCCCGCCGTCGGCGGACACCATCGACGAACTACGCGCCGCGGCGGGCGACTGCCGGGGCTGTGAGCTGTACCGGGAGGCCACCCAGACCGTCTTCGGCCGCGGCGACGAGCACGCGCGGGTGGTCTTCGTCGGCGAGCAGCCGGGCGACATCGAGGACCAGAAAGGGCTGCCGTTCGTCGGGCCGGCCGGGCGGCTGCTGCGCAAGGCCGTCGACGACGCGGCGCTCGACCCCGCCCAGATCTACCTGACGAACGCCGTGAAGCACTTCCGCTTCGAGCTGCGCGGCAGGCGGCGCATCCACCAGACCCCGGACCGCGTGCACGTCACCGCTTGCCGGCCTTGGCTGGTCGCCGAGTTCGCCCGGCTGCGTCCGGAGATCGTGGTGGTGCTCGGCGCCACCGCCGCCAAGGCGCTGCTCGGCCCGAGCTTCCGGGTGACGAAGCAGCGCGGCGAGCTGCTGCCCTGGCCCGCCGCCGCGCAGCACCCGGAGGACTTCGAGCGCGTGCCGGTCGACCGGACGGGCGCTGTCGCCGACGCCCCGGCGGCCCGGCTGCTCGCCACCATCCATCCGTCCGCGGTGCTGCGCGCCGACAACCAGGACGTGGCGTACGAGGGCCTGGTCGCCGACCTGAAGGTGGCCGCCAAGGCGCTCAAGAAGTGATCTTGCCGAACACGTCCTTGGCGACGATTCGCCCGTCCCGGACCCGGTAGACGTCCAGCCCGCGAAGCACGGTGCCGTCCTCGGCCGGCGGCCAGGCCCACTCGCAGACGGCGCGGTCGCCGGTGGCCCAGACCGCGCCGTCTGCCGGACCGTCGCCGGGACCGAGCTGCCCGGCGAAGACCTCGGCCACCGCCGCCCGGCCCCGTACCGTGCCGGCCGGCCCGTCCCAGGCGTTCGGGCAGTAGGTGACGTCCTCGGCCAGGCAGGCCGACACCGCGGCCAGGTCACCCCGCAGCCAGGCCGCGTTGAACTCCTCGATCAGCGCGTGTGCGTCCACATCGGGCACGCTAGCGCCGGGCCGCGCGCGCCGCTGCCCCGGTCTCAGGGGCGCTGCTGCCAGGTGCAGAGGCAGACCCGGTTGCCGTCCGGGTCGGCGAGCACCCAGAAGCTCGGCGCCTCCGCGTCGCTGACCAGCGTCCCGCCCGCCGCCAGCGCCGCCGCGATGCGCGCGTCCACCTCGGCCGGGTCGACCCACACGTCCGGGTGCCACCGCTGCCGGGGCTCGTCGAGGCCGGAGCGCTGGAACCAGACCGTCGGCAGCACGCCGTCCGGGTCGCGTACCTCGTCGTCGTCCGGGCCCCGGCCGTCCGGCGACTGCCAGGTCAGGACCGCCCGCCAGAACGGCAGGACCGCCGCGTGCTCCGGGGTGTCCAGCGCGAGTTCCAGGCGGGCCAGCCCGGCGGCCGACAGGGTCAGCCCGGCGTCCGCGGCCAGGGCCGCGATCGTCCGGGCCAGCCGCAGGTCACGCTGCGTCACCCCACCCGCGTCGTGCGACCACAGCCGCACGTCCACGTGGGTGTAGCGCAGGTCCAGATCGGGATGATGATCGACCCGCTCGGCCTCCGCGCCCACCGCGGCCACCAGCGCCAGTCCGGCCGCGAAATCGGGGGTACGGATGCGCGTCTGCAACGCCCCCAGCAGGTACGTCCACCCGTCCAGCCCGGCCTCGGCGACCTGCTTCCCCGTGAGTGTGCTCATCCGGCCATCCTGGCGTGCCTTCCACCCAGCCGCCACCATCCACAGGGGATTGGCGGACGGCACACAGGGGTACGGCCCCGGTATGGCCGACTCCCGACCTCGCGTGTCGCTGCTCCGGCTGGGTGCTCCGGGCCCCTACGTGGTGTCCATGCTGATCTTCGGAGTCGCCTGGCTGCCGGTCCGGCTCTGGGTGGATCGGGACGAACCTCTGCCGACCGCGGTGCTCGGGGCTGGCCTGAACGCCGTGATTTGGGGGGTTCTGTACCTCTTCCTCATGGGCCGGCTGGGGGCGGCGCGCGGCGCCGACGCGGAGCGGGCCGCCGCCTGGGCGGTCACCGAGACCGCGCTGCGCCGGGGCGAGCCGCCCGCCGACGAGGCGGGGCGCGCGGCGGTGGCGGACAACCTCGCCGCGATACGCCGGGGAGCGCTGTTCGGAGCGGTCGGCGGTGTGGTGCTGCTCGGCCCGCTGATCGTGCTCGCGATCCGCGCCGGGTGGAAGTTCGCCGCGGTCGGGTTCGGGATCGTCCTGGTGGCGATCCTGGCCGAGGCCGTCCGCACCGGCCGCCGGGAGCGCCGGCTGCGAGCGGCACTGGCCCCTGTCCGGGGCGGCTGAGCGGTGCCAGACTTGCCGACATGGAGCAGCATCTCTACGAGCCCGTCCACGACGAGTTCCGCGACCTGTGCCGCCGGTTCCTGACCCGGGAGGCGGTGCCGCACCACGAACGCTGGGAGGCCGACGGGATCGTCGACCGGGAGGTCTGGCGGTCCGCCGGCGCGGCCGGGCTGCTCGGCCCGGACGTCGACCCCGAGTACGGCGGCGGCGGGCAGCGCGACTTCCGGTTCAACGCGGTGCTGGACGAGGAGATCGTCGCGTCCGGGTGCTCGGGTCTGGGGTTCGGCCTGCACAACGACGTGGTCGCGCCGTACCTGACCGAGCTGACCACCGGCGACCAGCGCAAGCGGTGGTTGCCGGGCTTCTGCTCCGGCGACCTGGTCACCGCGATCGCGATGAGCGAGCCGGGCGCGGGCAGCGACCTGGCCGGCATCCGCACCAGCGCGGTCCGCGACGGCGACAGCCTGGTCCTCAACGGGCAGAAGACGTTCATCACGAACGGTGAGATGGCCGACCTGGTGGTCGTGGTGGTCAAGACCGCGCCCGAGCAGGGCGCGCACGGGGTGAGCCTGGTCGTGGTGGAGAGCGGCACGCCGGGCTTCAGCCGGGGCCGCCGCCTGGCGAAGGTCGGATTGAAGGCCAACGACACCGCCGAGCTGTTCTTCGACGACTGCCGGGTGCCGGCGGAGAACCTGATCGGCACCGAGAACCACGGCTTCTACCACCTGATGGCCAACCTGCCCCGGGAACGGCTCAGCATCGCCGTGGCAGCGGTGGCGGCCTGCGAGAAGCTGCTCGCGCTCACCATCGAGTACGCCCGCTCCCGGGAGGCGTTCGGCCGGCCGATCGGCCGGTTCCAGCACAACCGGTTCCTGCTGGCCGAGCTGGACACCGAGGTCACCATCGCGCGGACCTTCGTCAACCACTGCATCGCCGAGTTCAACGCCGGCCGCCTGTCGGTGACCGACGCCGCGAAGGCCAAGTGGTGGACCACCGAGTTGCAGACCAAGGTCGCCGACCGGTGCGTGCAGTTGCACGGCGGCTACGGCTTCATGGCGGAGTACCCGGTGGCCAAGGCGTGGCTGGACAGCCGGGTGCAGACCATCTACGGCGGCACCACCGAGATCATGAAGGAGATCATCGGCCGGGGCCTCGGCCTGTAGCGAAACCGGGTGCCGGCCGGGCGGGCCGGTGCGGGAGGATGGGGCACCCGTCCCCACCAGGAGCGCCGCATGTCCACCGACCTGACCGCGCCGGCCCCGCCCCGGCCCGACGTCGCCGGCATCCAGCGGCGTACCGTCCGGCTGCTCTTCCTCACCCAGATCATCGGCGGCATCGGCGTCACCATCGGCATCTCGGTCGGCGCGTTGCTCGCCGCCCGGGTCGCCGGTACCGCCCTGGCCGGGCTGGCGCAGAGCGCCGGGGTGGTCGGCGCCGCGCTGCTCGCCATCCCGGTCACCCGGCTCATGACCGCGCGTGGCCGGCGGCCGGGGCTGGTCCTCGCGTACGCGGTCGGCGCGGTCGGCGGCGTGCTGGTGGTGGTCGCCACCGCGACGCGCCTGGTGCCGCTGCTCTTCGTCGGCATGCTGCTGTTCGGCGGCGGCACGGCGGCCAACCTCCAGGCCCGCTACACGGCGGTGGACCTGGCCGAGCCGCACCGCCGGGGACGGCAGCTCTCGCTGGTCGTGTGGGCCACCACCATCGGCGCGGTGGCCGCGCCGAACTTCGCCGCGCTCGCCGACGAGACCACCCGTGGCTGGGGCCTGCCGGCGCTGGCCGGCCCGTTCGCCTTCAGCGCCGTCGCGTTCACGCTCACCGCCGTCGTACTCCTGGTCCTGCTCCGGCCGGACCCGCTGCTCACCGCGCGCCGGCTGACGGCGGCCGAGCCGGCGGCGGGCGCCGCACCGGCTGTCGCCCGCCGCGGTGGCATGGCCGCCGCGTGGCGCACGGTACGCGGGCGGCCGGCCGCCCGCCTCGGCATCGCCGCTGTCGCGGTGGGGCACCTGGTGATGGTCGCGGTGATGTCGATGACCCCGGTGCACCTCGGCGAGTGGCACTCCGACGCGGACGTCCTGCCGGTGGTCGGCCTGGTGCTGAGCCTGCACATCGCCGGCATGTACGCGCTGTCGCCGGTGGTGGGGTGGCTCACCGACCGGTTCGGCCGGCGGCCGGTGATCCTCGGCGGGGTCGCGCTGCTGCTGGCCGCGTGCGCGGTCTCCGGCACCGCGGGGCACAGCACACCGCTGCTGTCGGTGGGGCTGACGCTGCTCGGGCTGGGCTGGTCGGGCACGATGGTGGCGGGCTCGACGCTGCTGTCGGAGTCGGTGCCCACCGCCGACCGGCCCGGCGTGCAGGGCCTGTCCGATCTGCTCATGGGGCTGGCCGGGGCGGGTGCGGCGGCGGCGAGCGGGTTCGTCATGCGGGCCGTGGGGTACCCGACGCTCACCCTGCTGGCGGCGATCGCGGTGGTGCCGCTGGTGGCGCTGGCACTGCGCCGTACCGGCACGGCACCACTCGACGAGGAGGACTGAACACGTGCGGCTGACCGACTTCTGGACGCGGCTGGAGGAGGCGTTCGGGCCCGGCTACGCGGCCAGCATCGCCAGGGACCAGGTGCTGTCCCAGCTCGGCGGGCGGACCATCGAGCAGGCGCTCGCGGCCGGTGAGCAAACGCACGTGGTCTGGCGTGCCGTGGTCGCCGCGTATCCCGACCGGGTGCCCGCCCGACTACGCTGAGCAGCCTTTTCATCGATCCCGCGTGTCGCTTGCCCAGTCGTACACCTGTTCGGCTATTGTCCACAGCGGGGTGCTCGTCCACAGCTCACGGCCCGTCGGCTGGTTTTCTGTCGGACCCAGCGCCTAGCGTGTCCCGCGTGACGCGAAGCTCAGGAAAGACGCCGGCGAAGGCAGGGGTGGCAACGATGGCAGCAGGGCCTGACCGGGAGAAGGCGCTCGACCTTGCTCTCGCTCAGATCGACAAGCAATTCGGCAAGGGTTCGGTGATGCGGCTGGGGGAGCGGCCCGTCGTGCAGACGGCTGTCATCCCGACCGGCTCCATCGCGCTCGACGTGGCGCTCGGCGTGGGCGGTCTGCCCCGCGGCCGGGTGGTCGAGATCTACGGTCCGGAGTCCAGCGGTAAGACCACCGTCGCGCTGCACGCGGTGGCGAACGCCCAGCGGGCCGGTGGCATCGCCGCGTTCATCGACGCGGAGCACGCGCTCGACCCGGAGTACGCACGGGCCCTCGGCGTCGACACCGACGCCCTGCTGGTCTCCCAGCCGGACACCGGCGAGCAGGCGCTGGAGATCGCCGACATGCTGGTGCGCTCCGGCGCGATCGACATCATCGTGATCGACTCGGTGGCGGCCCTGGTGCCGCGCGCCGAGATCGAGGGCGAGATGGGCGACAGCCACGTCGGTCTCCAGGCCCGGCTGATGAGCCAGGCGCTGCGGAAGATCACCGGTGTGCTCAACAACACCGGCACCACCGCGATCTTCATCAACCAGCTCCGCGAGAAGATCGGCGTGATGTTCGGCAGCCCGGAGACCACCACCGGTGGCCGGGCGCTGAAGTTCTACGCCTCGGTCCGGCTCGACGTGCGCCGCATCGAGAGCCTCAAGGACGGCACCGACGTGGTCGGTAACCGCACCCGGGTCAAGGTCGTGAAGAACAAGGTCGCCGCGCCGTTCAAGCAGGCCGAGTTCGACATCATGTACGGCAAGGGCATCTCCCGCGAGGGCTCGCTGATCGACGTCGGCGTGGAGCAGGCGATCATCCGCAAGTCCGGCGCCTGGTACACCTACGACGGTGACCAGCTCGGCCAGGGCAAGGAGAAGGCCCGCGAGTTCCTCCGCGAGAACCCGGACGTGGCGGCCGAGATCGAGAAGAAGATCCTGGAGAAGCTCGGCGTCGGCACCGGTGGTGCCGGTGACGCCGCCGGTGGCCCGGAACTGCCGCCGGTCGACTTCTGATCCGCTGACCCGTGGCAGGACGACGCGCCCGTACGGGCCGGGGCTGGGATGCCGGCCCACCCCGTACGGGCGACGCCACAGGTACGCCCCGGCCTCGCCGGGGACGCCGTGATCGCGCGGCGGAGCCCGATGCAGGGGAGGCTCCGGCTCCGCCGCGCGACGAGGCCGAGGTGGCCCGGGAGATCTGCCTGCGGCAGCTCGCGGTGCGCCCGCGCACCCGGGCCGAGCTGGCCGGCGCGCTGGCCCGGCGCGGCATCTCCGAGGAGGTCGCCGAGCAGGTCCTCGACCGGTACGACGAGGTCGGCATCGTCGACGACGCCGCCTTCGCCCGCGCCTGGGTGAGCAGCCGGCACAACGGCCGCGGGCTGGCCCGCCGGGCGCTCGCCAACGAGCTGCGCCAGCGCGGCGTCGACGGCGAGGTGGCCGGCGCGGCACTGGACGGGCTGGACGACGAGACCGAGGCGCAGACCGCCCGTGCCCTGGTGGACCGCAAGCTGCGCACCGCCAGGGGCGAGCCGGACGCGGTGTTCCGGCGCCTGGTCGGCATGCTGGCGCGCAAGGGCTACCCGGCCGGGGTGGCGATCCGGGCGGTGAAGGACGCGCTCGCCGCGCAGAGCGCCGAGGCGGCCGAGTTCGCCGAGCACATCGACGCGGACGCGCTGGCCGACGCCGAGCACGACCTCGACTCCCGCCGACTCGACTGACCGACCGGCGGCCGGTGTCGCGGCCGCCGTCCCGAGGGGGAGGCGCACACCCGTGCTGAAGGCGTGTCTCAACGGCACCCGACGGCGGGACGAGCACCCCGCCGTGCCGCTCACCCCGGCCGAACTGGCCGCCGACGCGGTGCGCTGCGCGGCCGCCGGGGTGGCGGCGGTGCACGTGCACCCGCGCGACGAGGCCGGAGCCGAGTCGCTCGACCCGGCGGTGATCGCCGCTGCGGTCACCGCCATCCGGGCCGCCCGTCCCGGCCTGCCGGTCGGCGTGAGCACCGGCGCCTGGATCGTCCCCGACCCGGCCGTGCGGGTCGCCGCCGTCCGCGCCTGGACGGTGCTGCCCGACTTCGCCTCGGTCAACGCCCACGAACCCGGGGCGGCCGAGGTCGCCGCCGCCCTGCACGAGCGCGGCGTGATGGTCGAGGCCGGCCTGTGGACGCCGGCGGCGGTCGACGCCTGGCGCGGCTGGTCCACGCCCGCCGGGCGGGTCCTCGTCGAGTGCATGGCCGAGCAGGTCGAGACGGCTCTCGCCGACGCGGCGTCGATCCTCGCCGCGCTGCCCGACGGGCACCCGCCGGTGCTGCTGCACGGCGAGGGCCCGGCCACCTGGCCGGTGTACGCGGAGGCGGTCCGGCGGGGTCTGCACACCCGGATCGGCCTTGAGGACACGCTGCTGCTGCCCGACGGCACCCAGACCCCCGACAACGCCACCCTGGTAACCACAGCCCGCACCACCGCCGCTCCCTGACCCACCCCGCCCGGCCCACCCACCCGGCCCACCCCGCCCGGTCCCGCTCCCGCCCCCGCCCGCTCCCGCCCGCCCCCGCCCGCCCCCGCCCGCTCCAGCCCGGTCGATCATGAAGTTGACGGCACCTCCCGTCCGTTTTGTCCAGGCCAACTTCATGATCACGCCCGTCAACCTCATGATCGTGCGGGGAGGGGGGAGGGGGTGCCCTCACGTGCCTGCGACGGGCCGGGTGGCCCAGCGCGGTGATCAAGGGGTTTGTGTCACCCGAGGGCCCGTGGAGTGACGCCAACTCCTTGATCGTGTGGGCGAGTGGCGGGCGGCGTCGATGGGGGAGGGGGCCTGAGCAGGTCGGGAGCGGCGAGCAGCGGCGCCGGAGGGCGGGGTTTGTCCGGGCCTGTCCGGCATCTGATCACCACTGAGTGACGCCGCAACTTCTCTCCGTCCGGGTGGTTTGATCATGACTCCTTGACCGAACGGCCCCTCGCGACCTAGCCTCGCCATACAGGCTCACTTTGCCCGACCAGCGCAGGCTAAGCGCACAACATAGATCTCGTAACAGAACAGCATCACTTTGGCCAGCTACACCGGCCCTTGACGGAAGCTCCGGAACCTTTCGCAGCCTCCGACAACTGCAACCGGCCGCCAGCGGTGCCCCATGAGGGACACCGCCGACGGAAAGCTGCCCACAGCCAGCCGCTCCGGTCGGGCGTCCAGAGCCGCAGGCGCGTGTCCTTCGCGCGTGTCCTGCGGCGCCGACGTTTCAGGGGGAGGCGGCCATGGCAGGGCGGCACAGGTTCACCGGCGGTCTGCCACACGGCCCCGAACCCGCATCGGCGGGCGACAACCCGGCTACCGGGCATCGGCGGGCGAGTGTGCCCGCGTACCGGTGCGGAGCGGCTCGATGAGCGCCTTCGACATCGTCCTCCTCCTGGTCGTGCTGCTGCTGGTCGTGGTGGTGGTCGGCGCCGTGCTGTTCGGCGTGCGTACCCTCAAGCGGCTCAGCCTGGCGCCCGCGCCGGAGGACCCGGCGTTCATCGCGGAGAAGGACCGGCAGGAACAGTCCCTCGCGGCGTTGCGGACGGCCGCCGACGAGGTGAACAGCACCATCGACGTGGCGAAGTCCGCTGCCTCCGCGGCACGGGCCGAGGCGGCCGCCGCCAAGGCGGAGGCGAAGGCGGCCCGGGCCGAGGCGCGGCGGGTGCTCGACGACGCCCGCGCCGAGGCCGACACGGTGCTGGAGCGCGCGCACAAGCAGGCCGAGGCGGACGCCGAGCAGTTGCGCGCCACCGCACGGCGCAGCGGCGAGCGGGAGGTGGCGGTGCTGGCCGCCACCACCCGGGAGCAGGCGGCCGAGGTGGAACGCCGCGCCGCCCGGATGGACGAGCGGGAGCGGCTGCACACCGAGGAGGTGGAGCGGCTGGCCGAGCGGGAACGGCAGCTCACCGCCGCCACCGCGGCGCTGGCCGCCCGGGAGGCCGCCCTGGCCGAGCGCGAGCGGGTGCTGACCGAGGTGGAGGAGCAGCGCCGCCGGGAGCTGGAGCGGGTGGCCGGCCTGACCGCCGACGCGGCCCGCGCCGAGCTTGTCGAGTCGATCGAGGGGCAGGCGAAGCGGGAGGCCGCGCTGCTGGTCCGGGAGATCGAGGCGGACGCCCGGGGCAGCGCCGAGCAGCGTGCCCGCAACATCGTCGTGGACGCCATCCAGCGGGTCGCCAGCGAGCAGACCGCGGAGAGCGTGGTCAGCGTGCTGCACCTGCCCGGCGACGAGATGAAGGGGCGCATCATCGGCCGCGAGGGGCGCAACATCCGCGCCTTCGAGTCGGTCACCGGCGTCAACCTGATCATCGACGACACGCCCGAGGCGGTGCTGCTGTCCTGCTTCGACCCGGTACGCCGCGAGGTCGGCCGGGTCACGCTGGAGAAGCTGGTGCTGGACGGCCGGATCCACCCGCACCGGATCGAGGAGGTCTACGACCTGGCCCGGCAGGAGGTGGAGGAGCTGTGCCTCCGGGCCGCCGAGGACGCGCTGGTCGAGGTCGGCATCACCGAGATTCACCCGGAGCTGGTCACGCTGCTGGGCCGGTTGCGCTACCGCACGTCGTACGGGCAGAACGTGCTCAAGCACCTGGTGGAGACCGCGCACATCGCCGGGGTGATGGCCGCCGAGCTGCGGCTGGACGTGCCGACGATCAAGCGGTGCGCGTTCCTGCACGACATCGGCAAGGCGCTCACCCACGAGGTCGAGGGCAGCCACGCGATCATCGGCGCGGACGTGGCCCGCAAGTACGGCGAGAGCGAGGACGTGGTGCACGCCATCGAGGCGCACCACAACGAGGTGCCGCCGCAGACCATCGAGGCGGTGCTGACCCAGGCGTCTGATGCCTGCTCGGGCGGGCGGCCGGGTGCGCGGCGGGAGAGCCTCGAGGCGTACGTCAAGCGGCTGGAGCGGATCGAGGAGATCGCGGCCGGCAAGCTGGGCGTGGAGAAGGTCTTCGCCATGCAGGCGGGCCGGGAGATCCGGGTGATGGTCAAGCCGGACGACGTTGACGACATCGGCGCGGCGGTGCTGGCCCGGGACGTGGCCAAGCAGATCGAGGAGGAGCTGACCTACCCGGGTCAGATCCGGGTGACAGTGGTGCGCGAGTCGCGGGTCACCGAGATCGCCCGCTGAGCGGCGGGCGGACAACGGAGAACGGGCGGGTGGGGTTCTCCCCACCCGCCCGTTCCGTGTCCGTCGGACGACGTCAGCTCAGAGCGACGTGGCGCCGGTGCCACCGTCGGTCTGCGTGGCCGCCACCGGCTTGGCCGCGGTGCGCGGCAGCCGGGTCAGTCGCTTCTGCAACCACCAGGCCAGCACCGACAGCAGGCCGCAGATGCTGATGTAGATGGCCGCGACGATCAGGTACGTCGGCACGTACGGCAGACCGAACGCCAGCCGGCCGCCGATCTGCTTGCCCACGAAGAGCAGCTCCGGGTACGTGATGATGAAGCCGAGCGCGGTGTCCTTGAGCAGGACGACGAGCTGGCTCACGATCGCCGGGAGCATCGACCGGAACGCCTGCGGCAGCAGGATCAGCCGCAGCACCTGGTTCTTGCGCATGCCGATCGCGTACGCGCCCTCGGACTGCCCGTACGGCACGGCGTTGATGCCGGCGCGGAAGATCTCCGCCAGCACCGAGCCGTTGTAGAGCGTCAACCCGATGACCAGCGCCCAGAACTTGTCGATCGGCCAGCCGTACTGCAACGGCACGTAGTAGCCGAAGAAGATCAGGATCAGCAGCGGGATGGCCCGGAACAGCTCCACCACGAACGTGGCGGGAGCGCGGAACAGCACCTTGTCGCTGAGCCGGGCGCTGGCGAAGAACGCGCCGAACAGCAGCGCCAGCACGGTGGCGACGGCGGCGACCTTCAGCGTGGCCCAGAGGCCGTTCAGCAGTTCCCGCTGCACGGCCGCGTACTGGAACTGCTCCCACTTGCGGGCCTCGAACTGGCCGGTCTCGTTGAACTTGTAGACCACGAACGCGATCAGCGCCACGATCGCCGCGATCGAGACGATGCCGAGGATCCGGTTGCGCATCCGGGCCTTCGGGCCGGGGATGTCGTAGAGGACGCTGCTGCTGCTCATCGGGCCACCGCCCACTTGCGCTCGAGGATCCGCTGGAGCACCACCAGCGGGATGATCAGGATGAGGAAGCCGATCACGATCCAGGTGAGCACGATGAACTGCGGCTCACCCCGTTCCGACATGTACGCCGGGATGGCGCCGGCTTCCAGCACGGAGAAGCCGGCGGCGATCGTGGTGTTCTTCAGCATGGCGATGAGCACGCTCATCATGGGCGGGACCATGGCCCGCAGCGCCTGCGGCAGCACGATCAGCGTCAGCACCTGGGCGAACGTCATGCCCAGCGCGCGGGCCGCCTCGGCCTGGCCGGTGGCGACGGTGTTCACGCCGGAGCGGACCACCTCGCAGATGAACGCCGAGGTGTACGCGATCAGCGCGATGCAGGCGCTGTTGAAGTAGTCGATGTTGACGTCCAGCTTCGGCACCGCGAAGACGAGGAACGCGAACACCAGCGTCAGGGGAGTGTTGCGCACCAGGTTGACGTAGGTGGCGCCGAACGCCCGCAGCGCGGGCACCGGGGACACCCGCATCGCGCCGAGCAGCATGCCGAGGACGAGACTGCCGACGCCGGCGATCAGGAACAGCTTGACGGTGTTGAAGAACCCCTCGCGGAACAGGCTCGCGTTGTCCGTCAGGACGCGGAAGAACTCGCCCATACCTCGCTCTCACTCTCTCCAGACGGGACCGGGCGGGGAGGAGGACCTCCCCGCCCGGTCCGACGTCGGTGCGGACCGTCAGTACCGCTCGAGCTGCGGCGGGGTGGCCGGCGAGCCGGACTTGCCGAGCGTGCCGTCGTAGATCTTCTTCCAGGTGCCGTCGGTGAACGCCGCCTCGATCTGGTCGTTCACGTAGTCACGCAGCGCCTTGTCGTCCTTGGGCAGGCCGATGCCGTACTTCTCGGTGCTGAACGGCTGGCCGACGACCTTGAGCTCGTCCGGGTTCTGCGCGGCGTAGCCCTTGAGGATGGCGTCGTCGGTGGTCACCGCGTCGACCTTCTTGTCGAGCAGCTGCGAGACGCACTCCGAGTAGGTCTTGAACTCGACGATGTTCTCGCCCTCGGTCAGGCCCTCGTCGCGGATCTTCTGGATCGGCGTGGAGCCGGTGGCCGAGCAGACCTTCTTGCCCTTGAGCGTGTCCTTGCCGGTGATCGACGACTCGTCCTTGCGGACCAGCAGGTCCTGGCCGGCGACGAAGTACGGGCCGGCGAAGGAGACGTCGTTCTTGCGCTTGTCCGTGATCGAGTACGTGCCGACGTAGTAGTCGATCTCGCCACCCTTGATCGCGGTCTCCCGGTTGGCGGACGCGATCTCCTTGTACTCGATCTTCGCCGGGTCGACGCCGAGCGTGCTGGCGACGTACTGGGCGATCTCGATGTCGAAGCCGCACCGCTTGCCCTGGGCGTCCTTGTAGCCGAGGTTCGGCTGGTCGAACTTGACGCCGATGACGACCTTGCCGGCCGACTTGATCTTCTCGAAGGCCGGGCTGCCGGCGACGTTGGCGTCCGTCTTCGGGGTGAAGGTCACGCCCGAGCTGCTGCAGTTGTCGCCCTGCGCCCCACCGCTGGCGTTGCCGCCGCCGCTGGGAGCCGGGTTCCCCTCCTTGCCACAGGCAGCCGCGGAAAGGGCGAGCGAGGCCATCATGGCCACCGCCGCCACGCGCTTGTAACGCATACACATCTCCTTCTTCGACGGAGCCGACGGGACGACTCCACTACGGACGCTCAGTGGGTGAGGATCTTGGAGAGGAAGTCCTTGGCCCGCTCGCTGCGCGGGTTCGCGAAGAACTCAGCCGGCGGCGCGTCCTCGACCAGCTTGCCGTCGGCCATGAAGATGACCCGGTTCGCCGCGTGCCGGGCGAAGCCCATCTCGTGGGTCACCACGACCATGGTCATGCCCTCGCTCGCCAGCGACGTCATCACGTCGAGCACCTCGCCGACCATCTCCGGGTCCAGCGCGCTGGTGGGCTCGTCGAACAGCATCGCCTTGGGCTGCATGGCCAGCGCGCGGGCGATCGCCGCCCGCTGCTGCTGACCGCCGGAGAGCTGTGCCGGGTACTTGTCCGCCTGGTTGGCGATGCCGACGCGGTCCAGCAGGGCCAGGCCGCGCTCGCGGGCGGCGGCCGGCTTCTCCTTGCGGACCTTGACCGGCCCCAGGGCGACGTTCTCCAGGATGGTCTTGTGCGCGAAGAGGTTGAACGACTGGAACACCATGCCGACCTCACTGCGCAGCTTGGCCAGGGGCTTGCCCTCGGCCGGCAGCGGCTGCCCGTCGAACGTGATGGTGCCGGAGTCGATGGGCTCCAGCCGGTTGATGGTGCGGCACAGCGTCGACTTGCCGGAGCCGGACGGGCCGATCACGACGACCACCTCGCCCCGGCCGACGGAGAGGGACACGTCGTCGAGCACGTGCAGCGGCCCGAACCACTTGTTGACCCCGTCGAGCACGATCAGCGGGTCGCCCGTCGTCACGTCGTCCACCGTCCCTGTCGTCCATGGCGGAATTCGGGGGTCGGTCGACCCCCGGTTGGGCAACTGTAGGCGGGGTGATGTGGCAGAACGCAACTCAGATGGTCACGGAGCGGTAACACCGGTCACCTGCATACCGGCCCGTCCGAATTTCGTCACAGTCCGGGTGGGCCGACTGGCGCCGAAGCCGCAGGCCGGAGATCATGAGGCGATGACCGACGCGATCCGGCTGACCGACTACGCCCGCGGTGGCGGCTGCGCCTGCAAGATCCCACCGGGCGAGCTGGAGGCGATGGTCGCCGGGCTCGGCGCCACCGGCGGCTCGGCCGACCTGCTGGTCGGCCTGGAGAACGGCGACGACGCCGCGGTGGTCCGGCTGGACGAGCGTACGGGTCTGGTGTGCACCGCCGACTTCTTCACCCCGGTGGTCGACGACGCCTACGACTGGGGGCGCATCGCCGCCGCCAACGCGCTCTCCGACGTGTACGCGATGGGCGGTACCCCGCTCGTCGCGCTCAACCTGCTCTGCTGGCCGCGCGGGGTGCTGCCGCCGGAGATGGCCCGCGAGGTGCTGCGCGGTGGTCTGGACGTGGCCCGGGAGGCGAACTGCCACCTGGCCGGCGGGCACAGCGTGGACGACGACGGCCCGAAGTACGGCCTGGCGGTCACCGGCGTGGTCCGGCCGGAGGAGCTGATCACGCTCGACGCCGGGCGGGCCGGGCTGCCGCTGTCGCTGACCAAGCCGCTCGGTGTGGGCGTGCTCAACACCCGGCACAAGCAGACCGGGCAGCGCTTCCCCGAGGCGGTCGAGTCGATGGTCCGGCTCAACCGGGACGCGGCCCGCGCGGCGGTGGCCGCGGGCATCCGCTGCGGCACCGACGTGACCGGCTTCGGCCTGCTCGGGCACGCCTCGAAGCTGGCCCGCGCGAGCCGCCTGACGGTGGCGATCGACGCGGCGGCGGTGCCGTATCTGACGGGCGCGCGGGAGGCGCTGCGCGACGGGTACGTCAGCGGCGGCACCCGGCGCAACCTGGAGTGGGTCACCCCGTGGACGGACTTCGGCGGCGCGGACGAGGGGGAGCGGCTGCTGCTCGCCGACGCGCAGACCTCGGGCGGCCTGCTGGTCGCCGGTGAGGTGCCGGGCGGCACGGTGATCGGTGAGCTGCTGCCCGCGTCGGAGCACCTGATCCGGGTGCGCTGAGCCGCCGGATCCACGGCGCGGCCAGCCGCCGCCGGGGCACCGTACCCGATAAACTGTCATCTTCCAGCTACTCTGGGCAACGTCGCCCGAGGGAATTTTGCCCGGAATGGTCACAGACCGGTAACTTGCGCCCGGCTGAGGTCAAATGCACCCCACCATCGTCATTAAGGCCCGATCCGGAGGCCGGTGGAACGAGCGCAGCGAGGAGGCGGCATGACCGAGCTGTGGAACTGGAGAATCGACGGCGGCGAGCCGGTGGAGGTCTACCCGGCACTGGCCGAGGCGCTCGGCCGGGTGGTGATGCCCATGGCCGTCGCCGACCCGATGCGGCTCCCCGCGTACGCGGTGGTCTGCGACGTGTGGGAGGCGCCCGGGCTGTACGGCACCGTGGTCGACTGTTACGGCGTGCCCGAGAGCCTGACCGAGCTGCCCGCGATCGCGGCGCTGGCCCGGCTGCTGGGCCGCAACTGCCTGACGCGGGACGACACGCTCGACGCCGGCCGGCACCTGCTGGTCGCGCCGGACGGCACGATCCGGCCGGTGCACTTCGACGTGGCCGACACCGACGACGGCGAGGTGCTCAGCCACCACCGGCTCTGCACCGTCGCCGACGCGCGCTGCCGGGGCTGGTCACAGTGCCACCGCTCCCGCTGGGCGCCGGACACGGTCGCCCCGGCGCTCGCCGCCGCCTGAGCGCGGGCGCCGGCGCGCGCCCATGAGCGGTGCTCGCCGCCGTGCCCCCACCGGCGGCGAGCGGTGGCGGTCCCGGGCTCAGCCCCGGGCCGCCGGCTGCTGCCCCCGCACCACGAGCTGGTCGAGCAGCGTCGCCGTGGCGGCGGCCACGGCGTCCACCGCGGCGTCGAACGCGGCCGCGTTGTGCGCCGCCGGGGTTCGGAATCCGGAGATCTTCCGGACGTACTGCAACGCGGCGGCGCGGATGTCCTCCTCGGTCACCACCGGGACGTACGGCTCACGCAGGGTCTTGATGCTCCGGCACACGGCTCCTCCTCGTTCGATCCGATCGGCTCCACCCGGATACGCTGTCCGGGTCATGACTACCGCAGCCGCGGGCAGCCCGCGCACCTACCAGGTGCGTACGTACGGCTGCCAGATGAACGTGCACGACTCCGAGCGCATCTCCGGCCTCCTCGAGGACGCCGGGTACGTGCGCGCCGCGGAGGCCGACGAGCAGCCCGACGTGGTGGTGTTCAACACCTGCGCGGTCCGGGAGAACGCCGACAACCGGCTCTACGGCAACCTGGGTCATCTGCGCCCCGTGAAGGCGAAGCACCCCGGGATGCAGATCGCCGTCGGCGGCTGCCTCGCCCAGAAGGACCGCGGCGACATCGTCCGCAAGGCGCCCTGGGTGGACGTCGTCTTCGGCACGCACAACATCGGCTCGCTGCCGGCGCTGCTGGACCGGGCGCGGCACAACGCCGCGGCCGAGGTCGAGATCCTGGAGTCGCTGGAGGTCTTCCCCTCCACGCTGCCGACCCGGCGCGAGTCGACGTACGCCGGGTGGGTCTCGATCTCCGTCGGCTGCAACAACACCTGCACGTTCTGCATCGTGCCCTCCCTGCGCGGCAAGGAGAAGGACCGCCGCCCCGGCGACATCCTCTCCGAGGTCCGCGCGCTGGCCGACTCCGGCGTGCTGGAGGTGACGCTGCTCGGGCAGAACGTCAACTCGTACGGCGTCGAGTTCGGCGACCGGTACGCCTTCGGCAAGCTGCTGCGCGCCTGCGGCGACATCGACGGGCTGGAGCGGGTGCGGTTCACCAGCCCGCATCCGAAGGACTTCACCGACGACGTGATCGCCGCGATGGCCGAGACGCCCAACGTCTGCCACTCGCTGCACATGCCGTTGCAGTCCGGCTCCGACGACGTGCTGCGCGCGATGCGCCGCTCGTACCGGTCGGAGCGCTACCTGGGGATCATCGAGAAGGTCCGGGCGGCGATGCCGGACGCGGCGATCACCACCGACATCATCGTCGGCTTCCCCGGCGAGACCGAGGCCGATTTCGTCCGCACCCTCGACGTGGTGCGGGAGGCGCGGTTCTCCTCGGCGTTCACGTTCCAGTACTCCAAGCGCCCCGGCACCCCGGCCGCGACCATGGACGGCCAACTGCCCAAGCAGGTCGTGCAGGAGCGCTACGAGCGGCTGATCGCCTGCGTCGAGGAGATCACCTGGGCGGAGAACAAGAAGCTCGTCGGCGAGACCGTCGAGGTGCTGGTGGCGGTGGGTGAGGGCCGCAAGGACGAGCGCACCGGCCGGATGTCCGGCCGGGCCCGCGACGGTCGGCTCGTGCACTTCGCCACCGGTGAGCTGGCCGGAAAGATCCGCCCCGGCGACATCGTGCACACAGTCGTCACGTACGCCGCCCCGCACCACCTGAACGCCGACGGCGCGCCGCTGGCGCACCGGCGCACCCGGGCCGGGGACGCGGCCGAGGCGGGACAGGTTCCGCGTACCCCCGGGGTGCTGCTCGGCCTGCCGACGGT
>NZ_JBXUOV010000113.1:0-18754 GCF_057196585.1 Micromonospora sp. ATLC20 | reverse complement strand
CCGCCGCCGCGGCCCGCGCGGCGGAGGAGCCGCAGGAGTCCTGACCCCCGCCGCGCGGGCGCGCGCGCACGGGCGGATCATGTGTGCCGGTGGGGACGACACCTGAGCGGGTGGAGACGGTGGCATGAGCGAGCGGATCGGGGCGCGCGTCGGGCGGCGTGCCCGTGCCGGTGACCGGGACCGGTGGCAGTACGGCGGCGCGGCCGGGCGGGAGGCGGCGTGAGTAACCCCGGCTACGGCAACGGCGACCTGCCGGCCGTCTTCCCGGACTGGTCGCCCTACACGGACCTGGAGTCGGCCGCGCGGGCGTACCTGCGGGACCCGGACATCGCGCTGGAGGCGCTCGACGGCGTGCTGCGCGGCGCCTCCGTGCTCGGCTTCACGCTGGAACGCTTCGTCAACGAGGTGAACGGGGTGTGGCAGGAGGTCGTCGTCTGCGACGGCAGCCGGCTGGTGCTCTGGCACGGCGAGGACGTGCCGCCGGGGGAGGGGCCGCCCGGCGCGATGACCTCGTCGCTGCGGGTGGTGCCGCTGTCCACCGTCACCGAGGTCGGCTGCCGGCGGCGGCTCATGCGCGCCGACAACGGCACCGTACGGGTCGACAGCATCGACGTGTACCTGCTGCTCAGCTCGCTGGACGAGGCGCCACCCAGCGACGAGGCGATCGGCGCGCCCCGGCACGACGCGCTGCGCTTCGGCAAGACGCTGGACGACGGCGGGGCCGGGCAGATCGCCCGGCTGGAGGAGTTCGCCCGGCTGGTCGCCTCGGTGGTCGGCCGGCCCCTGCTCTGAGGCGGACGCACGACGGGCCGGGAACGTGTGTCCCCGGCCCGTCGTGTCCGTCCACGGTCAGTCGTCGGCCTCCGGGCCGGCCACCTCCACGCCGTCGCTGCCGCGCACCACGTGGATGCACTCGCCCGGGCACTCCTTCGCCGAGTCGATCACCTCGAGGCGCAGGTGCTCCGGCACGTCCACCCGGGCGCCCGGGGCCTGCCGCAGCTCGCCGTCCGGGCCCTTGACGTACGCCAGGCCGTCGACGTCGAACTCGAAGACCTCCGGCGCGTACTGCACGCAGAGCCCGTCACCGGTGCAGAGGTCCTGATCCACCCAGACCTGCAACTGGTCGGTCGCGACGTCGGTCACGAAGCACCCCCCATGTTCTCCCGTCCCACACTCCGACGGTACCCGAACGCCCGTACCCGCCCCGCGACCAGCCCTTCGCGATCAAGCTTCGGTGACGAGCGCGTTGCTGTGGACCGAATCGGGCTCATAGCGGCTAGTGTTAGGTCAGAACGTTCAAGCCCCCCGGGGAGGTGGGACGTGGCACGCAGCGACGACGCGGACTCGCGCGCCGCACGGTGGGAAAAGGAAGCCCACGATCTCTCCACGCAGGTCGCGTTCCTGCAAGAGGAACTCGCTCTGGTGCGGCGCAAGTTGACCGAAAGCCCCCGACACGTCCGGCAGCTCGAAGAGCGGCTGGCGGCCACCCAGGCACAGTTGGCGCGGCTGACCGAGAACAACGAACGGCTCGTGAGCACCCTCAAGGAGGCTCGCGCGCAGATCGTGACGCTCAAGGAGGAGATCGACCGTCTCGCCCAGCCGCCGAGTGGCTACGGCGTCTTCCTGGCCAAGCACGACGACGGCACGGTGGACGTGTTCACCGGCGGGCGCAAGCTCCGGGTGGCCGTCTCGCCCTCGCTGGAGGTCGACGAGCTGCGCCGTGGCCAGGAGGTCCTGCTCAACGACGCGCTCAACATCGTCGACGCGTTCGGCTACGAGCGGGTCGGCGAGGTGGTGATGCTCAAGGAGATCCTGGCGGGCCCCGAGGGCGCTCCGGGTGACCGGGCGCTCGTGGTCTCGCACTCCGACGAGGAGCGCATCGTGCACCTCGCCGAGACCCTGATCGGCAGTGCGATCCGGGCCGGCGACTCGCTCATGATCGAGCCCCGCTCGGCGTACGCGTACGAGCGGATCCCGAAGAGCGAGGTCGAGGAACTGGTCCTGGAGGAGGTGCCCGACGTCAACTACGAGGACATCGGTGGCCTCCAGGCGCAGATCGAGCAGATCCGCGACGCGGTGGAACTGCCCTTCCTGCACTCCGACCTGTTCCGCGAGCACCAGCTCCGGCCGCCGAAGGGCATCCTGCTCTACGGCCCGCCCGGCTGCGGCAAGACGCTCATCGCCAAGGCGGTGGCGAACTCGCTGGCCAAGAAGATCGCCGAGCGGGAGGGCAAGGAGCGGCACACCAGCTTCTTCCTCAACATCAAGGGCCCTGAGCTGCTCAACAAGTACGTCGGCGAGACCGAGCGGCACATCCGGCTGATCTTCCAGCGGGCGCGGGAGAAGGCCGGCGAGGGCACCCCCGTGATCGTGTTCTTCGACGAGATGGACTCCGTGTTCCGCACCCGCGGCTCCGGCGTCTCCTCCGACGTGGAGAACACCATCGTCCCGCAGCTGCTCAGCGAGATCGACGGCGTCGAGGGCCTGGAGAACGTCATCGTCATCGGCGCCTCCAACCGGGAAGACATGATCGACCCGGCGATCCTGCGCCCCGGCCGGCTCGACGTGAAGATCAAGATCGAGCGGCCGGACGCCGAGGCGGCGAAGGACATCTTCTCCAAGTACATCCTCGCCGGCCTGCCGCTGCACGCCGACGACCTGGCCGAACACGGCGGCGACGCCCAGGCCACCGTCGCGGCGATGATCGACGCGGTGGTCCTGCGGATGTACTCCGAGACCGAGGAGAACCGCTTCCTCGAGGTCACCTACGCCAACGGCGACAAGGAAGTCCTCTACTTCAAGGACTTCAACTCCGGCGCGATGATCCAGAACATCGTCGACCGGGGCAAGAAGATGGCCATCAAGGAGTTCCTCACCTCCGGCCGCAAGGGTCTGCGGCTGCAGCACCTGCTCGACGCCTGCGTCGACGAGTTCCGCGAGAACGAGGACCTGCCCAACACCACCAACCCCGACGACTGGGCGCGCATCTCCGGCAAGAAGGGCGAGCGGATCGTCTACATCCGCACGCTCGTCTCCGGCGGCAAGGGCGCCGAGGCCGGACGGTCCATCGAGACCGCCAGCAACACCGGTCAATACCTGTAGTCCGACCCCCTCGACGAAGGCCCGTGGCGTACGCGCCACGGGCCTTCGCGCGTACCGGGGAAGCCGCCACACCGGACCCGGCGCTGCCGCCGCGCCCCCTGCGCGCGTCACGCCGACTACGCTCGACGTGACGGGGACCGGGACGGCGAGCGGAGCGGGCAGGTCGATGAGCGTTAGACGGATCATGGGCACCGAGGTCGAGTACGGCATCTCCGTGCCCGGTCAGGCCGGAGCCAACCCGATGGTCACCTCCTCCCAGGTGGTGAACGCCTACGGGGCGCGGCCGGAACTCAACCGGGGCGGCCGGGCCCGCTGGGACTACGAGGAGGAGTCGCCACTGCGCGACGCCCGCGGCTTCACCTACTCCGGCGCCGCGTACGACCCGGCCGAGGCGCTCGCCGACGAGGACCTCGGGCTGGCGAACGTCATACTCACCAACGGCGCCCGCCTCTACGTCGACCACGCGCACCCGGAGTACTCCACGCCCGAGGTGACGAACCCCCTCGACGTGGTGCGGTGGGACAAGGCGGGGGAGCGGGTGATGGCCGAGGCGGCCCGCCGCGCCGCGACCATCCCGGGCACCCACCCGATCCACCTGTACAAGAACAACACCGACAACAAGGGCGCCAGCTACGGCGCGCACGAGAACTACCTGATGCGCCGGCAGACGCCGTTCGCCGACATCGTGGCGTACCTGACGCCGTTCTTCGTCACCCGGCAGATCGTCTGCGGCGCCGGGCGGGTCGGCATCGGCCAGGACGGCGGCCAGGCCGGCTTCCAGATCTCCCAGCGGGCCGACTTCTTCGAGGTCGAGGTGGGACTGGAGACGACGCTCAAGCGGCCCATCATCAACACCCGGGACGAGCCGCACGCCGACGCCGACAAGTACCGCCGGCTGCACGTCATCATCGGCGACGCCAACCTCTCCGAGATCTCCACGTTCCTCAAGGTCGGCACCACCTCGCTGATCCTCGCCATGATCGAGGAGAAGGCACTCGGCGCGGACCTGGGCATCGCCGACCCGGTGGCCGAACTGCGCGCGGTCAGCCACGACCCGTCGCTCAAGCACCTGATGCGGATGCGCGACGGCCGCAAGCTCACCGCGCTGGACGTGCAGTGGGCGTACCTGGAGCGGGTCAGCTCCTTCGTGGACGACCGCTACGGCAAGGACGTGGACGCGCAGACCGCCGACGTGCTGCGCCGCTGGGAGAGCGTGCTGGACCGGCTCGGCCGGGACGCCTTCGAGTGCGCCGACGAACTGGACTGGGTGGCCAAGCTGCGGCTGCTGGAGGGTTACCGGGAGCGGGAGAAGCTCGCCTGGGGCTCGCACAAGCTGCAACTGGTCGACCTGCAGTACTCCGACGTGCGGCCGGAGAAGGGCCTCTACCACCGGCTGGTGCAGCGCGGCTCGATGAAGACGCTGCTCACCGACGAGCAGACACGCACCGCGATGACCGAGCCGCCGGAGGACACCCGGGCCTACTTCCGGGGCCGCTGCCTGGACCGGTACGCCTCCGAGGTGGTCGCCGCGAGCTGGGACTCGGTCATCTTCGACGTGGGCCGGGAGTCGCTGGTCCGGGTGCCGATGATGGAGCCCGAGCGGGGCACCCGCGCGCACGTCGGTGAGCTGTTCGACCGCTGTGAGAGCGCTAAGGATCTGCTGGAGACGCTCACCGGCGGGTGACCCCGATGCCGGAAGGCCCGCCGGGTGCCGGAAACGGGCACGCGACGGGCCTTTCGTCGCTCCCGCGAGGTAAGTTGATCGCAGGCGATCGTGGAGGAGGCACCACCATGGCGACGCAAGAGGGTGGGCAGACCCAGTCCGGCAAGTCCCGCGAGGAGGTCGAGGAGGTCACCGCTGAGGCCAACCCCGAGGTGGCCGAGCGGCACGCCGAGATCACCGAGGACGTCGACGACCTGCTCGACGAGATCGACTCCGTCCTGGAGGAGAACGCCGAGGAGTTCGTGAGGGGCTACGTACAAAAGGGCGGTCAATAGGGCATATGTCCGTTTCGTCCGTAGGGCGACGGGCGGGCCGTCAACCGCCGGCACCACGATGATCGCGCCGGACGGGTGCGCGGGATAATCTGCTTCAACTGCAACGGTGGTCTTGGCCGGTCCCGGGACAGTCCCGTGGGGCCGGCCGGGGCGATCACGTACCTGAGAGGAACCACGTGGCAGCGGGTTTTGATCCATCCGGGCGTCTTCCAGATGTGTTCACCAACGCGGGGACGTCCTCCTTCACAGCGTTCCTGAGCAAGGTGGCCCCCGAGATGCTGCCCGGCCGTCGGCCGCTGCCGCCCGGCATGGCCGCCGACATGGCGCCGCACGCGACCACCATCGTGGCCATCTCGGCCGCCGGTGGTGTGGTCATGGCCGGCGACCGGCGCGCCACGATGGGCAACCTGATCGCCCAGCGCGACATCG
The DNA here is from genome assembly GCF_057196585.1 of Micromonospora sp. ATLC20. Taxonomy (NCBI): domain Bacteria; kingdom Bacillati; phylum Actinomycetota; class Actinomycetes; order Micromonosporales; family Micromonosporaceae; genus Micromonospora; species Micromonospora sp. ATLC20. The sequence goes on along the minus strand of NZ_JBXUOV010000113.1, from coordinate 13,225 downwards.
AGAAGGTGCACCCGGCCGACGCGTACTCGCTCGTCGGCATCGCGGGCACCGCCGGCATCGGCATCGAGCTGATGCGACTGTTCCAGGTGGAGCTGGAGCACTACGAGAAGATCGAGGGCGCGATGCTCTCGCTCGACGGCAAGGCCAACCGGCTGGCGTCGATGATCCGCGGCAACCTGGGCGCGGCCATGCAGGGCCTCGCGGTGATCCCGCTGTTCGCCGGCTTCGACCTGGCCGCGAGCGACCCGGCGCGGGCCGGGCGGATCTTCAGCTTCGACGTGACCGGTGGCCCGTACGAGGAGACCGGTTACGACGCGATCGGCTCCGGTTCGCTGTTCGCCAAGTCCGCGCTGAAGAAGCGGTTCCGGGCCGGCCTGTCGGTCGAGGACGCGACGCGGCTGGCGGTCGAGGCGCTCTACGACGCGGCGGACGACGACACCGCCACCGGCGGCCCCGACCTGACCCGGCGGATCTACCCGGTCGTGATGACCGCTACCGCCGAGGGCACCCACCGGCTCACCGACGCCGAGACGGCGGCGATCGCGGAGAGCGTGGTGTCCGGCCGGATGGAGAACCCCGGCGGCTGATGCCGCCCCGCACCGTCCACCGAGTCAGCAGTCCCGCAGAAGGAGAACCGCCGCCGTGGCCATGCAGTTCTACGCCTCGCCCGAGCAGATCATGCGCGACCGCTCCGAGCTGGCCCGCAAGGGCATCGCCCGGGGCCGCAGCGCGGTGGTCCTGAGCTACGCGGGCGGGGTGCTCTTCGTCGCCGAGAACCTGTCCAGCACGCTGCACAAGGTCAGCGAGATCTACGACCGGATCGGCTTCGCCGCTGTCGGCCGGTACAACGAGTTCGAGAACCTGCGCCGCGCGGGCGTGCGGATGGCCGACCTCAACGGGCTCAGCTACGACCGCCGCGACGTGACCGGCCTGGCCCTGGCGAACGCGTACGCGCAGACGCTCGGCGCGATCTTCACCGAGCAGTCGAAGCCGTTCGAGGTGGAGATCTGCGTGGCCGAGGTGGGCGCCAGCGCCGAGGACGACTCCCTCTACCGGGTGACCTACGACGGCTCGGTGAACGACGAGCCGGGCCGGATGGCGATGGGTGGCCAGGCCGAGGCGATCAGCGGGGTGCTGAAGAACGAGCATCGGCCGGAGATGTCGCTGTCGGAGGCGGTCCGCGCCGCCATGAAGGCGCTGAGCAGCGTCGGCGGCGAGGGTGGTGCGGCCCGCACGATCGCCGCGAACCAGCTCGAGGTGGCGGTCCTGGACCGGCGCCGGGTGGGGCGTACGTTCCGGCGGATCACCGGCGCGGCGCTGACCGCGCTGCTGAACGGCGAGGCCGAGGGGGACGTCGCGCCGGCGCCGGGCCGGGCGAAGACGCCGACGGTGCCGACGGAGGAGGCGAAGAAGCCGACCACGTCGGCGGGTTCGGCCGATCTGGAGGGCAACGCGGAGGACAAGCCCGCCGAGTGAGATCCGCGCTCGCGGACCCCGCCACCTCGCCGAGGTGGCGGGGTCTTTCGTGTACGGAGCCCGCCACCTCCCCGATCCGGTGGGGGAGATCGCAAGCGGCGAGCGTCGGCGCTGCCCATCGGAGGCTCCGGGCGGCTAGTGTCTCATCATGGAGCGGCGAATCTTCGGCCTCGAAACCGAGTACGGCGTCACCTGCACCTATCGCGGGCAACGCCGACTGTCCCCCGACGAGGTCGCGCGGTACCTGTTCCGGCGGGTGGTGTCGTGGGGCCGGTCGAGCAACGTGTTCCTCCGCAACGGCGCCCGCCTCTATCTCGACGTCGGTTCGCACCCGGAGTACGCGACTCCGGAGTGCGACTCGGTGACCGACCTGGTGGCACACGACCGGGCCGGTGAGCGGATCCTGGAGGGGCTGCTCGTCGACGCGGAGAAGCGGCTGCACGACGAGGGCATCGCGGGCGAGATCTACCTGTTCAAGAACAACACCGACTCGGCCGGCAACTCGTACGGCTGCCACGAGAACTACCTGGTGTCCCGGCACGGCGAGTTCGGCCGGCTGGCCGACGTGCTCATCCCGTTCCTGGTCACCCGGCAGTTGATCTGCGGTGCGGGCAAGGTGCTGCAGACGCCGCGCGGCGCGGTCTACTGCCTGTCCCAGCGGGCCGAGCACATCTGGGAGGGCGTCTCGTCGGCGACGACCCGCAGCCGGCCGATCATCAACACCCGGGACGAGCCGCACGCGGACGCGGAGCGCTACCGCCGGCTGCACGTGATCGTCGGCGACTCGAACATGAACGAGGTCACCACGCTGCTGAAGGTCGGCACCGCCGACATCGTGCTGCGGATGATCGAGGCCGGCGTGGTGATGCGCGACCTGACGCTGGAGAACCCGATCCGGGCCATCCGCGAGGTGTCGCACGACATCACCGGCCGGCGCAAGGTGCGGCTGGCCTCCGGCAAGGAGGTCTCGGCGCTCGAGATCCAGCAGGAATACCTGGCCAAGGCGACGGAGTTCGTGGAGCGCCGGGGCGGCGACCAGACCGCGAAGCGAGTGGTCGACCTGTGGGGCCGGGTGCTGCGCGCGGTCGAGACCGGCGACCTGGACCCGGTGGCCCGGGAGATCGACTGGGTCACCAAGCTGAAGCTGATCGAGCGCTACCAGCGCAAGCACGACCTGCCGCTGTCGCACCCGCGGGTGGCGCAGATGGACCTGGCCTACCACGACCTGCGGCGCGGGCGCGGCCTGTACGGGCTGCTGGAGCGCCGCCGCGAGGTGGACCGGGTGGCGACCGACCCGGAGATCTTCGAGGCGAAGGAGACGCCGCCGCAGACGACCCGGGCGCGGCTGCGCGGCGAGTTCATCCGGCACGCGCAGGAGAAGCGGCGCGACTTCACCGTGGACTGGGTGCACCTGAAGCTGAACGACCAGGCGCAGCGCACGGTGCTGTGCAAGGACCCGTTCCGGGCCTACGACGAGCGGGTCGAACGGCTGATCGCCAGCATGTGATCGTGCGGGCGGCCGGTGCCCGGCACCGGCCGCCCGTCCACGGGTACGCTGGCGTCGCGATGAACACTTCCGAATCCGCCGGTGGGCCCGGCCGCGAGACGTCCTCGGACCGTGACGGCACCGAGAAGCTCAACTGGATCGACCGCCGGCGGGAGAAGATCCGCGCCGAGATCGAACGCAACAGGCGCGGCGACTACACGGTGCCGACGTGGGTGCTGGCGGTGGCGCTGGCGCTGATCGTGGGCGCCTGGCTCGGGCTGATCCTCTTCCTCGGCTGAGCGCCGCGCCGGTCAGCCGAGTCCGCGACGCCGGCCGCGCCTGTCCCGCGACGCCGGCCACCGCGGTCCGGCAGCGGGCCGCGCCGGTCAGGTCAGCAGGCCCGCCGCGTACCGGCCGGCGGCGGCCGCGGCCAGGAAGTAGGCGTGGTCGGCGTCCAGGCCCCGGCCCATCGTGGACAGGCCTACCGGACTTGCCCGCAGCGCCGCGTCCAGGCCGTCCGTCGGCACGGTGACGATCCGGTGCCGGTCGGCCAGCGGCGTCAGCGCGGCGGCGACCTCCGCGGCCAGGCCGGGGTCGAGACCATCCGGCACGACCAGCTCCGCGGGGGCCAGCGCCACCCGGCCGTACGCGGTCAGGCTGTGGTGGGAGACGCCGCGGTGCCGGGGCCGGGCGTCGGCGTCGGAGATGCGCAGCGAGCCGACCGGGCGTCCGCCCAGCGTGGCGATCGCGTTCACCGCCTCGCCGACGGCGACGCCGGAGAAGCCCCACCGGGTGCCGGTGCCGAGGTTGCCCGGACCTTGGGCGACGATCGTCAGGTCGGCGTCGAGCACGTGCCGGGCGGCGAGCAGGCCGCTGTGCAGCGTGCTCGCCTCCAGGTCGCCGCCGAACGCCTGGCCCACGCTCACCGTCCCCACGAGGTGCCCGGCCAGCCCGGCCAGGGTGCGGGAGAACCAGGCCGGCAGCGCCCCGCCGTCGGTCAGCACGTACGCGACCCGGGCGTCGGGCGCGTCGACGCGTACCCCGGCCAGGATCGCCGGCAGCGCGGAGTGCAGGTCGGCGGTGACCACCGGCATGCCGTCGACGGTGTCGGCGGCGGCGAGCCGGTCGTGGTGCGGTGACGCTTCCTCGTCCACGCCGAGCAGGATCGGTTGCAGTGGCGTGTAGCGGGCCTTGACCAGATGCCCGGCGTCGCGGCTGTCGCCGGCCTGCGGCGGGTCCGGGGGCAGCCGGTCGGGCAGCGCGACGACCAGCGCGTAGCCGCCGGTGCCGAGGCCCATCAGCAGCGCGCCCGCGTTGAGGAGCACCCGGTCACCGGGTTCCGGCTCGCCGACCAGGGCCGGGTAGGCCAGGGCGCGCATCCTGGTGCCGTCGGGCAGGTCGACGTCGAGTTCGACGGCGCCGGTCCACCGTCGCCGTACCGTCGTCACCGTGCCGGACCGCCATCGCACCATGCGGTGCACGGTATCGGCCGCCACCGGGACGGGCGCCGGGCGGGTCAGGCGTCCGGGTCGTCGACCGGGCGGCCCGCCTCGTCCTGGGTGGTGCGGGCAGTCCGGCCGGCCGAGCGGGACCGGGTGGGGTCGAGGAAGACGTACGCGATCTCCGGGAAGTGCCCGGTGAGCCGGCGTTCGGCCCCGTCGGCCGCGGCCTCGATGTCGGCGCCGGTGGCGTCGTCGCGGAAGTCGACCTTGGCGGCGACGAGGATGTCGTCCGGGCCGAGGAACATGGTCATCAGCGTGTCGACCCGGTCCACCGTCGGCACGTCGGCCAGTTCCCGTTCGATGCGCCGGTGCAGCCGGTCCGACACCGAGCGGCCCACAAGCAGCGAGATGTTGCTGCGCGCCAGGACGGCGGCGACCACGAGCAGCAGCACGCCGATGAGGATCGAGGCGATGCCGTCGTACAACTCGTCGCCGGTCAGGTGCGACAGGGTGAGCCCGCCGGCGGCGATCAGCAGGCCGATCAGCGCGGCGCTGTCCTCCAGGAAGACCGCCTTGACGGTGGTGTCGGCGGTCAGGCGCAGGTAGCGGCGCGGGGTGGTGCCCCAGCGGCGGGACTCGCCGCGCACCTGCCGGACCGCCCGGGCCAGCGACACCGACTCGATCGCGAAGGAGACCGCCAGCACCACGTACGCGACGAGGTATTCGCCGCTGTGCTCGTGCACCAGGATGGTGGTGACGCCGTGCGTGATGGCGAAGCCCGCCCCGGCGACGAAGGTGAACAGCGCGGCGAGGAACGCCCAGACGTAGCTCTCCTTGCCGTACCCGAAGGGGTGCCGGGTGTCGGCGGGCCGCGCGCCGCGGCGCAGTGCCAGGTAGAGCAGTACCTCGGTGGTGGTGTCGGCGAGCGAGTGGGCGGCCTCGGAGAGCATCGCCGCCGAGCCGGAGATCAGGCCCGCGACCAGCTTGGCGACGGCGATGGCGAGGTTCGCCGCGCCGGCCACCACGACGGTGCCGACGCTCTCGGTCTTGACCTCCGGTTCCGCCATGCGATCACCCTATGACCGGTCGATGTCCGCCGCCGGGCGGGAAGACCCCCGCGCCGCGCCGCGCGGGTGCCCGCGCCCGACGTGCGGGCTGCTAGCGTTTGGGCCGTGTCCCGGACCCGTACCGAACGCCTGGTCAACCTGGTGATCTGCCTGCTGTCGACGCGACGCTTCCTGACCGCCGCGCAGATCGCCGCGACCGTGCCCGGCTACGAGCACGACCCGGACGACGCCAAGGACCACGAGGCGTTCCAGCGCAAGTTCGAGCGCGACAAGGCCGAGCTGCGTGAGCTGGGGGTGCCGCTGGAGACCGGCACGGCGAGCGTCTTCGACGCCGAGCCGGGTTACCGGATCGCGCCGCGCGCGTACGCGTTGCCCGACATCCCGCTCGAACCGGACGAGGCCGCCGCGGTGGGCATCGCCGCTCGGCTGTGGCAGCACGCCGGCCTGGCCGCTGCCGCGTCGTCCGGGCTGGCGAAGCTGCGCGCCGCCGGCATCGACGTCGACCCGCAGGCCACGCTGGGCCTGGAGCCGATGGTGACTGTCGACCCGGCGTTCGCGCCGCTCACCGCCGCCGCGCGGGACCGCCGCGAGGTGAGCTTCGACTACCGGGTGCCGGACCGGGACGCGCCCACCCGCCGCCGGGTGCAGCCGTGGGGCGTGGTGTGCTGGCGCGGCCGGTGGTACGTGGTCGGCCACGACCTGGACCGCGCGGCGACCCGCTGCTTCCGGCTGTCCCGGGTGGTCGGCACGGTCCGGGCGACCGGCGAGCCGGGCGCCTACGAGCCGCCCGCCGGTGTCGACCTGATCAGCCACGTGGCCCGCTGGTCCGGGCCGGTGGAGCGCACCGGCCGGGCCACCGTGCTGGCCACACCGGGGCGCGCCGCCGGGCTGCGCCGCTGGGCGGTGGAGTGCCAGGCCGGTCCGGACGGCGACCGGCTGGTGCTGCCGTACGCCGACGCCGACTACCTGGCCGGTCAGATCGTCGGGTACGGCCCGGACGTCCGCGTGCTGGAGCCACCGGAGGTGCGGGAGGCGGTCATCCAGCGCCTCAAGGAGGTCGCCGCCCGCCACGACGAGCTGGCAGTGACCGGGGGTGCCCGGTGACCCGCCCGGCGGCCCGCGCGGGCCGTGCCTCCGCCGACCGGCTGGCGCGGCTGCTCAACCTGGTGCCCTACCTGCTGGCCCGGCCCGGCATCGAGATCGCCGAGGCGGCGCACGACCTCGGCGTGACCGAGAAGCAGCTCCGGGAGGACCTGGAACTGCTCTGGGTGTGCGGGCTGCCCGGCTACGGCCCCGGTGACCTGATCGACATGGCGTTCGACGGCGACCGGGTGACGATCACCTACGACGCCGGCATCGACCGGCCGCTGCGGCTCACCCCGGACGAGGCCCTGGCGCTGGTGGTGGCGCTGCGGATGATCGCCGAGACGCCGGGCGTGGCCAACCGGGAGGCGGTCGAGCGGGCACTCGCCAAGATCGAGAACGCCGCCGGTGACCTGGCCGGAGCGCCGGTCGAGGTCCGTCTGCCAGGTGACAGCGCCCGGGTACGCGAGCTGCGCGCCGCCGTCGAGCGTGGCCGGGCGCTGCGGATCACCTACTACACGGCGGCCCGGGACGAGACCACCGAACGCACCATCGACCCGCTGCGGATGCTGATGGTCGGCGGCCGGGCGTACGTGGAGGCGTGGTGCCGCCGCGCCGAGGCGGTGCGGCTGTTCCGGGCGGACCGGATCGACGCGGTGACCGAGCTGCCGGAGCAGGCGGTCGTGCCGCCGCAGGCCCGCCCGCACGATCTGAGCGACGGGGTGTTCCGCCCGTCGGCCGACCTGCCGCTGATCACGCTGCGGATCGGCCGGGGCGAGCGGTGGATCACCGAATACTATCCGTGCGAGCGGGTCGAGGCCGACGGCGAGCAGTGGGTGGTGTCGCTGCGCGTCACCGACCTCGGGTGGGCCCGGCGGTTCGTGCTCGGGCTCGGCCCGGAGGTGACCGTGGTGGCCCCGGCCGAGCTGGCCGAGCAGGTACGCGCCCAGGCCGTGGCGGCGCTCGACGCGTACGCCGCCCCGGCCGGCAGCGCCGACCCGGCGGCCTCCGGCGTCACCCGATAGGCTGACCGCCGTGGTGACGTGGATCGTGCTCGGGGTCGTGGTGTTCGCGCTGGTCGTACTGGCCCTGGCGATCCGTCCGGTGGTGAGCCGCCTGCCTGGGCTGCGCCGTTCCGCGCTGGCGTTGCAGCGCCGGGCGGGCGAGGCCGAGTCGCTGCGGTCGGCCGCCGAGCAGTTGCAGGCGCGGGCCGAGTCGCTCCAGGAGCGGGCGGCGCTCGCGCAGGAGCGGATCACGTTGATCAAGGCCAAGCGCGGCGACTGATCGACGGCTGTCGGCCCGGTGAGCGTCGTCTGCGCGTTCCCGGGTGGTTACGCGCAGGAATGCGCGGACCTGGACGGTTGACGGGACACTTCGGGTTGGTCGAAACTTCACCGATCGGGCCCGCACCGGCAGGCCCGCGGGGGTGGCAAGCCGCTGCGACACACGTACGATGGGCGACGACCTACCCCTCACCGACACAGAGCGACTGGAGCTTCCCATGGGTGCCCTCAAGCCGTGGCACATCGCCGTACTCGTGGTCGTGCTGATCCTGCTGTTCGGCGCGAAGCGGCTCCCCGACGCGGCCCGCTCGCTGGGCCGCTCGCTGCGGATCATCAAGGCCGAGACCAAGAGCCTGCACGACGACGACCGCGATCTCGCCGAGAAGGCCGACGCGCAGGCCGGCTACCAGCCGCTCCAGCCGCAGCAGCCCGTGCAGGGGCAGCCGTACGCCCAGCAGCAGTACACGCAGCAGCCGTACGCGCCGCAGCCGCAGCAGCCCGTGGCCCCGCCGGCCGACCCGGTGCAGCGCGTCCGCGAGAACTGATCCGAGAGGGCCTCAATCACCGTGGCCTTCGGGTTGAAGAAGCGCGGCCCGAGCAACTTCGCGCGGGCCGCCGACGGCTCGATGACGCTCATCGAGCACATCCGTGAGCTGCGTAACCGGCTGTTCCGGGCGTCGCTGGCGATCCTGGTCGGCTTCGGCTTCGGCATCTGGCTGGCCGAGCCGGTCCGGGTGCTGCTGTCGAAGCCCTACTGCGACCTGCCGCAGTCGTTCGACCCGGCGACCGGCAAGTGCAAGTTCGTGCAGCTCGGTGTCGCCGACGTCTTCCTGCTGAACCTCAAGATCGGCCTCTGGGTGGGCCTGATCATCGCCGCGCCGATCTGGCTCTACCAGCTCTGGGCGTTCATCGCACCCGGCCTGCACCGCCACGAGCGGCGGTACGCGTACGTCTTCACCGCCCTGGCGGCCCCGCTGTTCGCGGCCGGCGCGGTGCTGGCGTTCTTCGTCACCACCAAGGGGCTCGAGTTCCTGCTCGACGTCTCCGGCGACGACATCGCGACCAATCTCGAGGTGACCCGCTACATATCGTTCGTCACGAACCTGATCCTGCTGTTCGGTGTGGCGTTCGAGTTCCCGCTGATCGTGCTGATGCTCAACTTCGTCGGCCTGGCCAGCGCCAAGCGACTGCTGAGCTGGTGGCGGGTGGCGGTGTTCGTGTTCTTCGCGTTCTCCGCCGTGGTGACGCCGACGCCCGACCCGTTCGGCATGACCGCGCTGGCGATCTGCCTCTGCGCGCTCTACTTCGCCGCGGTGGGGGTGGCGTTCCTCAACGACAGGCGGCGCGGCCGCGGCCGTGAGGCCTACGCCGGCATCGCCGACGACGAGGTGTCACCGCTGGACCTGTCGGACGAGCCGGTGCCCACCGGCGGCCGGATCGCGGCGTCCGAGCCGATCGGCGCACCCGAGCCGATCGTCGCCCCGAAGCCGATCGAGCGCCGCTACGACGACATGACCTGACCGACCCCGCTCACCGCCGGACGCCGTCCCCACCTCACGGGGACGGCGTCCGCGTCTCCACGGCAGCCCTTCCTACCCCTCCCGGCGCGCCCCACCCCATCCCACGTCGATCTTGGACTTTGTGCCCGCCCAGTGCCCGATATCCACTCTTTGCCCGGGCCGAAACTGCAAGATCGCCGGGGCGGGGCGGGGCGGGGCGGGGCGGGGCGGGGCGGGGCGGGGCGGGGCGGTCAGGTGAGGCGGCGGGCTGCTGTGGGGTGGGGTGGGGGGACGGAATCCGGGTGCAGGATGGCGGCTATGGTCTCGGCGCCGTCGACCAGGCGCGGCCCGGCGCGCACGATCAGCCCGTCCGCGTCCAGCGCCCACACCTGCGCGTCCGGGAAGTGACCGGCCACCGCGGCGGCCTGCTCGGCCGCGCCGTCGAGACGGAACCCGCACGGCGCCACCAGCACCACCTCGGGACGGGCGGACCGTAGCGCCGCCCAGGTGGTGGGCGTGGACCGGGCGCGGCGATGGGTGGCGACCGGCTCGCCGCCGGCGACGTCGACCAGGTCGGGGATCCAGTGCCCGGCGCCGAACGGCGGGTCGACCCACTCGACCACCGCGACCCGTGGCCGGGGCCGGCCCGCCACCGCCGCGCGGACCGCCGCGAGCCGGGCCCGCAGACCGTCGACGAGGGCCTCCGCGCGTTCCGGCACCCGGGCCGCCGTGCCGACCGCGCGGATCGACGCCAGCACGTCGTCGAGGGTGTACGGGTCGAGTGACAGCACGTCGGCCCGGCACCCCAGGTGGTCCACGGCGTCGGCGACCCGGCCCGAGGGCAGCGCGCAGACGCGGCACAGGTCCTGGGTGAGGATCAGGTCCGGGTCCAGCCCGGCCAGCGCACCGGCGTGCAGCGTGTAGAGGTCGGCGCCGGCCGCCACCTGCGCCCGGACGTACGCGTCGATGTCGCCGGGACTCATGCCGCGGGTGTCCCGGCCGCCGACGACCACTGTGGTGCCCGACCGGTACGACGCGGGCACCTCGCACTCGAACGTGACGCCGACCAGGTCGTCGCCGAGGCCGAGCGCGTACACGATCTCGGTGGCGGAGGGGAGCAGGGAGACCAGCCGCATGCCGCCATCATGCCCCGCGCGCGGACCACCGCCGGCCGGGGCCGGACTTCGGTCGCCCTCGGGCCTTGCCGGGACGCCGTACCCGCTTAGACTCTGCTGACTCCGCCGAGCCCCCCGGGCGGTGTGCCGGGGTGCGTCGGCGCCCCGTTCCGGTCAGCCCGTCTGACCTGCGCTCCGGAGAACCCGATGAAGAGCCGTACCGCCGCCGTCCTGACCGTCCTCTGCGCGGCCACCGCGCTCACCGCCTGCGGTGACGACGAGCCCGCGCCGAAAGGCCAGCAGGTGCCGGTGACCGCCACCGACACCAGTTGCGAGGTCACCACCACGCTGTTCACCCCCGGCACCGTCACCTTCACCGTGACCAACCGGGGCCAGCAGGCCACCGGGGTATACGTCTACGGCCGGGAGGGCGACGCCTTCACCAAGGTGATCGCCGAGGTCGCGGACGTGCCGGCGGGCCGCACCGGCGACCTGCGCGCGTCGCTGCAGACCGGCACGTACGAGGTGGCCTGCAAGCCCGGCCGGCAGGGCGACGGCGTGCGCACGAAGATCATCGTGTCCGACGACGGCAACCTGGCCAGCGCCGCGGCCGAGGTGGCCTACGACCGGTCGGTGACGATCGAGCTGACGGACGACGCGATGACCGGTGTGGACGCCCTGATCGCGGAGCCCGGCGAGAAGCTCGCGTTCAAGGTGACGAACAAGACCGCCGGGGCCCGGACGCTGTACGTGCTCAACCCCGACGGCAAGCGGGTCGCCGAGATGAAGGCCGAGGCCAACGGCACGGCCGAGACGGTGGTGACACTGGGCGCGGCGGGGGACTGGTCGCTGAAGGTCAAGGGCGACGGCGTGCCGTCGGTGAGCAAGCGGCTGGTGGTGCGCTGAGGCGGCCGCGAAAACCGTCGATCCGGGTGCATCCACCGGGGAGGGTCGGGGCGAAGCAATGGTCGTGACGACAGTCACGGACCTGGTCGCTTCGACGAAAGGCTCCCCGATGAACATCGCTCGTCTCGCCGCCCGGCTGGCCGTGGGCGCCACCGCGGCGGCGGTGGCCACCACCGCCGTCGCCGTGCCCGCCCAGGCCGGCACCAAGCAGCCGGGTACGCGGTCGCTGGCCGCCGTGCTCACCGCCGACAAGAGTGGCTTCGACCGCAACTCGCGGGACTTCGACGTCCTCACCAAGGCGGTCCTGACGGTGCTGCAGGCCAAGCCGGACTCGCCGGTGAAGGTGCTCACCGACGGCACCGTCGCGCTGACCGCGTTCGTGCCGAACGACTACGCGTTCCGCGAGCTGGTGCGGGACATCACCGCCGCGAAGAAGCTGCCCGGCGAGAAGGCCGCGTTCGACGCGGTCGCCGGCCTGGGCGTGGACACCGTGGAGGACGTCCTGCTCTACCACGTCGTGCCCGGCGCGACGATCGACCGGAAGGCGGCGCTGAAGGCCGACGGCGCGGACCTGACCACCGCGCTCGGCGCCACCGTCGAGGTGGACGTGAAGCGCTGCTGGTACGGCCGCGAGGTGCGCCTGGTCGACGCCGACACCAGCGACCGCAACGCGAAGGTGGTGCGGTACGACATCAACAAGGGCAACAAGCAGATCGCGCACGCGGTGGACCGGGTGCTGCGCCCGATCGACCTCCCCTGAACCACCCCCGCCACGGCGCCCGGCACCCCCTGCCGGGCGCCGTCGGCGTGTGCCGCCCACCCGCCGTGTGACCTGGGTCTGGTGGGCGGCGCGAGCTGTGCCGTACGGTGCTCGCCGTGACCGCGCACGATCATGTCCCGCCCGGCCCCGTCGCCGTGCTCGCCAACCCGACCGCGGGCCGGGGGCGGCACCGGGGTCTGCTGCCCGGGATCCTGGAGCGCCTCGCCGGAGCGGGCCGCCCGGTCGAGTTGCTGCGCGCGCGTACCCCCGAGGAGGCGGAGGCGGCGTGCCACACCGCGGTCGCCGGCGGCGCCGGGGCGCTCGTCGCAGTGGGCGGCGACGGCACCGTGCACCGGGCGATGCAGGCGGTCGCCGGCACCGATGTGCCGTTCGGGCCGGTCCCGGCGGGCACCGGCAACGACTTCGCGGTGGAGACCGGCTTCCCGGCCGACCCGACGGCCGCGGTCGAGGTGATCACCGCGGCGCTCGCCGCCGGCCGCTCCCGGCCGGTGGATCTGGCGCGGCTGTCCCGGCCCGGCGAGGCCGGCCGCTGGTTCGGCGCGGTGCTCGCGGCCGGCTTCGACGCGATCGTCAACGAACGCGCGAACCGGATGCGCTGGCCGCGCGGCCCGCGCCGGTACGACCTGGCGATCGTGGTGGAGCTGGCCCGGCTGCGGCCGCGCCGCTACCGGCTGGTCCTCGACGGGGTGGCGCAGGAGGTCGACGCGGTGCTCGTCGCGGTGGGGAACACGGCCAGCTACGGCGGGGGCATGCGGATCTGCCCGGACGCGGACCCGCACGACGGCCTGCTGGACCTGGTGGTGGGCGGCCGGTTCGACAGGCGCACGCTGATGCGGGTCAAGCCGCAGATCTACCAGGGCACCCACGTCACGCACCCGCTGGCGCGCGTCTACCGGGCGCGGACGGTGGAGCTGGCCGCCGAGGGCATCACCACGTACGCCGACGGGGAACGCTCCCTCGACCTGCCGGTGACAGTCACCGCCGCGCCGGCGGCGCTGCGGCTGCTGCGCTGACCCCCGCCGGGTCCGCCGCGGACGGCGGGCCGGGAACGGCCGGCGGCGCTGGAGAAGGCGGCGCGGGCGAGGGC
>NZ_JBXUOV010000112.1:0-18995 GCF_057196585.1 Micromonospora sp. ATLC20 | reverse complement strand
GGCAGCAGCAGCGCCGGCCAGCCCACCTCGGCCCGTTCCTCGGCCGCCGCGCGCAGCAGCCGCCGGGCGAGCAGCCAGCCGGCCGCCATCGCGGCCAGCACCGGCACTGCGAGCAGCGCGCCACCCAGCCCGTCCATCGGGCCCCGCGGCAGGCCGGCCAGCAGCGGTACGGCCGGCAGCGCACCCACGGAGACCTCGCTCGTCCGGACGGCGGTGTCGGTGCCGACCGCGAACCCGGGCCCGAGCAGGTAGCTCGCCGACCAGGCGGTCGCGTTCGGCGCGTAGGCGAGGCTGACCAGTGTGATGCCCGCCTGACCGGCCACCCCGGTCCGGTACGCCCCGATCATGTCGGCCGCGTCGCCGCCACCGGTGGCCACCGCCAGCCCGGCCGCACCGGCACCCGCGCCGCACAGCAGCAGCGCCGCCACCAGTCCGGTACGCAGACCGTCGCGCACCGGCGGTGGGCAGCGCTCGGCCAGCACCGCCCAGACACCCGTGGTGCGCAGCGCGCCGACCAGGGCGGCGGACACGCCGAACGCGGCGAACGTGAGCGCGGCGGTGACCGGGGAGACCCGCAGGCCGCCGGCGTCGACGGCGAACGCGGCGAGTGCGCCGAGCAGCGCGTACGCGATGCCGACGGCGACCGCGACGGTGAGCGCCTGGCGCGGCGAGCCCGCGCCGCGCGCGCCGACGGCCCGGCTGACGTGCACCCCGGCGCGGGTGAGCCGCCAGACGGCGAGCGCGCTGAGCGCGAGCGGCGCCAGGCCGAGCGGACCGGCGGTGGTCTGCAGCGGCACCCCGTGGCCGAGCAGCCAGCCGGCCAGGCCGGCGCGGAGCGCGCCACCGGGCGATCCGGCGTCCTCGCTGAGCTGGGCGAGGCCCAGCACGGCGGAGACCGGCAGCCAGGAGGTCAGCGCCGCCCAGAGCGCGGCCACCCCGGCGGCGACCGGCAGCGGCGCCCGGCTGCGGGGCTCGGCACCCGATCGGGGCGCGGGCACGCGCGCGGCCGGGCGGGCACGGCCGGGCGGCCGGGCACCGGCGGGGGGACCGGTGGCCGGACGGCGGGGCTGGTCAGGGGTGACGCGTGACATCGTGTCTACTCTGGCACGCCGCGGGAAGGACGGCAGTCCGATACCGGGCCGGTTGCCTGGCGAGTTCGCCGAACCCCGGCCCGGCGGCGGTGTTCCGGTCTAGCCTCGGCCTCAGACGCGACCGTTCCCGTCGCGGTGCCGACCGCTCGGAGGAAGCCGTGCACGCTCCGTATCCGCCGCCCCCGCCACCACCGGCCGTCGGCCGGGACCGGACCACGCTCTGGGGCGTCCTCGGCATCGTCTTCGGCCTGTTCTGCTGCGGCATCCTGGGCATCGTCTTCGGCGCGCTGTCGATCCGCGACGCCCGGCGCAACGGCAGGTCGCAGTTGCTCGGCTGGCTGGGCATCGCGTTCGGTGTGATCAACATCGTCGCCAGCGCCATCGTGCGCGCCCGGGGCAACTCGTACTACCCGTACTGGTACCGCTGAACGCGAGGGGCCGACCGGTTGCCCGGTCGGCCCCTCGGCGTGTCGCTCGGCCGCTCAGCGGCCGGACATGAGCTCCCGCATCAGGTTGGCGGTCTCGGTCGGGGTCTTGCCGACCTTGACGCCCACCGCCTCCAGCGCCGCCTTCTTGGCGTCGGCGGTGCCCGCCGAGCCCGAGATGATCGCGCCGGCGTGACCCATGGTCTTGCCGGGCGGGGCGGTGAAGCCGGCGATGTAGCCGACCACCGGCTTGGTGACGTTGGCCTTGATGAACTCGGCCGCCCGCTCCTCGGCGTCGCCACCGATCTCACCGATCATGACGATCGCGTCGGTCTCCGGGTCCGCCTCGAAGGCGGCCAGGGCGTCGATGTGGGTGGTGCCGATGATCGGGTCACCGCCGATGCCGACGCAGGTGGAGAAGCCGATGTCGCGCAGCTCGTACATCATCTGGTAGGTCAGCGTGCCGCTCTTGCTGACCAGGCCGATCCGGCCGGAGCCGGTGATGTCGGCCGGGATGATGCCGGCGTTCGACGCGCCCGGTGAGGCGATGCCCGGGCAGTTCGGGCCGATGATCCGGGTGCGCTCGCCCTTGGCCTTGTTGTACGCCCAGAACGCGGCGGTGTCGTGCACCGGCACGCCCTCGGTGATCACCACGGCCAGGTCGATGCCGGCGTCGATCGCCTCGACCACGGCGGCCTTGGTGAACTGCGGCGGCACGAAGATGACGGTGACGTCGGCACCGGTCTCCTTCATCGCGTCCGCGACGGAGGCGAAGACGGGCAGCTCGGTGCCGTCGAAGTCGACAGTGGTGCCGGCCTTGCGCGGGTTCACGCCGCCGACCACGTTGGTGCCGGCGGCGAGCATCCGCCGGGTGTGCTTGGAACCCTCGGAACCGGTCATCCCCTGCACGATGACCTTGGAGTCCTTGGTCAGCCAGATAGCCATTGTCAGACCCCCGCAGCTGCCAGCTCGGCGGCCCGCTCGGCCGCGCCGTCCATGGTGTCGACCCGCTGGATCAGCGGGTTGGCCGCGCCGTCGAGGATCGCCCGGCCGGCCTCGGCGTTGTTGCCGTCGAGGCGCACGACGAGCGGCTTGGTGGCCTTCTCGCCGCGCTGCTCCAGCAGCGCCAGCGCCTGCACGATGCCGTTGGCGACCGCGTCGCAGGCGGTGATGCCGCCGAAGACGTTGACGAAGACGCTCTTGACCGACGGGTCGGACAGGACGATCTCCAGGCCGTTCGCCATCACCTCGGCGCTCGCGCCGCCGCCGATGTCGAGGAAGTTGGCCGGCTTGACGCCGCCGTGCCGCTCGCCCGCGTACGCGACCACGTCGAGCGTGGACATGACCAGGCCCGCGCCGTTGCCGATGATGCCGACCTCGCCGTCGAGCTTGACGTAGTTGAGGTCCTTGGCCTTCGCGGCCTGCTCCAGCGGGTCCACCGACGCCTGGTCGACCAGGGCCTCGTGGTCCGGGTGCCGGAACCCGGCGTTCTCGTCCAGGGTGACCTTGGCGTCCAGGAGCAGCAGCTTGCCGTCCTTGGTGGTCGCCAGCGGGTTCACCTCGACGAGCGTGGCGTCCTCGGCCACGAACGCCTGCCACAGCTTGACCGCGACCTCGACCACCTGGTCGGCGACCTCGGCCGGGAAACCGGCCGCGGTGACGATCTCGCGCGCCTTGGCCTCGTCCACGCCGGTGTTGGCGTCGATCGGCGCCTTCACGACCCGCTCCGGGGTCTCGGCCGCGACCTGCTCGATGTCCATACCGCCGGCAACGCTGGCGATGCAGAGGAAGGTGCGGTTCGCCCGGTCGAGCAGGTACGAGAAGTAGTACTCCTCGGCCACGTCCGCGGTCACGGTGATCATGACCTTGTGGACGGTGTGACCCTTGATGTCCATGCCGAGGATGTCGGTGGCCCGGGCCACCGTCTCCTCCGCGCCCTCGGCCAGCTTCACGCCGCCGGCCTTGCCGCGGCCACCGACCTTCACCTGCGCCTTGACGACCACCCGGCCGCCGAGGCGTTCGGCGATCGCGCGGGCCTCCTCCGGGGTAGTGGCGACGCCGCCGGCGAGCACGGGCAAGCCGTGCCGCTCGAACAGGTCCCGCCCCTGGTACTCGTACAGGTCCACGATTGCGCGTCCCGTCCCGTCTCCGCGGCGCGCCGTCGCGCCGCCACCAGCTTCGGAAAATCAGTTTGACGCCTGTCATCAGATGAGACAGGCCATTTGCCGCAGCCTAACGAGATGGGAACGGGCGGCAACCGAGCGGGTGCGGGGTGTGCGGTAATGCACAGGCCGTCGTCCGGCCGGTCCGGGCACGGCCGCACCGGCGGGCGCGGGCGTAAGCCGTCCGGGGGATCTCCGGACCGGGGCGTAACCGCCCGTCGGGGGCGTCGTTGAGTGTGATGTCGGCGCGCTGGTCAAGCGCGGCGACGGGAGCGGCCGATGCCCTGTCGGTCGAGGGGTGGCGGCGGGGCATCGTGCATAGAGGGGCCGGGCGTGTGAGGGGTGCGTCCGGCCCCTCCCCCGTGCCCGGAGCCGGGAACGCGGGGGCCGGACAGCGAGCGCCGGCGACGCGGCGGGTCAGCCGACCGGCTGGGCGACGTTCTCCCGTACCCACTCGACGATCGACCCGGTGGTGGCACCCGGGGTGAAGATCTTCGCGACGCCGAGCCGCTCCAGCTCCGGGATGTCGGCCTCGGGGATGATGCCGCCGCCGAACACCACGATGTCGGTCGCGTCGCGCTCGGTCAGCAGTTCGACGACGCGCTTGAACAGCGTCATGTGCGCGCCGGAGAGCACCGACAGGCCGACCGCGTCCGCGTCCTCCTGGATGGCGGTCTCGACGATCTGCTCGGGCGTCTGGTGCAGGCCGGTGTAGATGACCTCCATCCCCGCGTCACGCAGGGCACGGGCGACCACCTTCGCTCCCCGGTCGTGGCCGTCCAGGCCGGGCTTCGCGACGACGACCCGGATACGAGAGCTCATCTGCGCACACCTTTCACCGGCACTCCTGACCTGAACGAACGGTAACCCGGCCGGACCGGAGGCGGGAAGCGGGGCTGGACCTTCCCACATACGAGCCGTCCCCCCTACCGCCCGCTCGGGTACGCGGAAAGCCGGACACCTCCGCCGTTCGGTCACTGTCCGCGACGAATGGGCAGTCGACGGACCATCCGACTGGCGGCACGAGATATGACAAGGCCGGATGGAATCCGACATAAAGAATCAGCAGTTCGGCGCTTCGGCTTGTGACAGGAGTGGCTGTTGGCTAACGTGTCCACGGTTGTCATCAGGTCCACGGACGGGTGATGACGCGACACCGGAGGTTCGACAGAGCTTCACCGAACGGTCCGGAGTCGCATCGGATCCCCGACAACGGAGGGTGTGCGTGCGCCAGCGCCTGTCGTCTGAGCCCGATCGCTATCGCGGCCGCCGCCGCGTACCCACCCCCCCGCGGAGCCGCTACGCCGCGGTGGTCACCACCGCGTTCGTCGGCGCCGGCATCGTCGCCATCGGCGCGAACGCCCTCCCCGACGCCAAGAGCGTCAACCCGTCGGTCCTGGACGAACTCCGGCAGGCCTCGGTCGCCAGCCAGGACGCCGCCGCCCGTGCCGACAGCGCGGACGCCCCCTCCCGTTCGGACCGCTCCGACCGCAAGGCCGCCGAGCAGGACCCGTGGCTCCTGCCACTGCACGGCTACGACTTCAAGTCCCCCTACGGCATGCGCTGGGGCAAGCTGCACACCGGCATCGACCTGGTCGCCCCGGAAGGCACGCCCTACAAGGCGGTCCACGCCGGCACCGTCACCAAGGCCGGATGGTTCGGCGGCTACGGCTACGCCGTCATCGTCCAGCACTCCGACGGCAGCGAGGCCATCTACGGCCACTCCTCCGCGGTGACGGTCAAGGAGGGCCAAGAGGTGAAGGCCGGCGACCAGCTCGGCCTGGTCGGCAACACCGGCCACTCCTACGGCTCCCACCTGCACCTGGAGATCCATGTCAAGGGCCAGCCGCAGGACCCGGTGGCGTTCCTCAAGGATCGCGGAGTGGACATTCAGCTCGAAGTCGAGGCGGTTTACAGCGACGCAGCCGCGTCCTGACGCTCCGTAACGCCTCTTAACCGCCCGGACCGCACGGTCCGGGCGGTTTCGTCTGTGCCGATGTCTGCCACGTCACACCGACGAGTGTGACCGGGAGCACACGCACCGAAGATCGTCTCTTCGCCCGAACCGGCCGGCCGGTGGAAAACCGGACGCGCCGCGACGGCCACGCGCCACCGCCTCCGCACCCCCATACCCGCTGCGACCTGCACCGACACCAGTATTTCGAGGTCACGTGCCCCTCGAAACCGATGAAGGATCCCGTGCAGCACAGCAGCCCCACCCCGGACAACGCTCCCGCCCGGCACCGGCGCCCGCGCCGCGCCCGGCGCACCGTCTACGTGGTCACCGGCGCGGTGGCAGTGCTCGGCCTCGGCATCGGTGGCGTGGTCGTCACCACCGCCCCGTCCGACCCCACCCCGGCCGCCGTCGACCTCGGCGTGGCGGCCCGCGCCGACGACGCCGCCCGCGCCGACCGTTCGGCCCGTGAGCCGGTCACCCCGTCCGCCGTACCGGCCAGCCCGTCGCCGAGCCCGAGCGCGACCACCCCGGCGCCGAAGAAGACGGCGACCGCGAAGCCCAAGCCGAAGCCGAAGAAGACGACTGTGGCGAAGAAGCCCACCTGGGTCGTGCCGATGAAGGGCGCCGACATCACGTCCTGCTACGGGCCCCGCTGGGGCACCCAGCACGCCGGCATCGACTTCGCCATGCCGGCCGGCACGCCGATCCACGCCGCCGCGGCGGGCACCGTGGTCAAGGCCGGTGACGTGGGCGACGGCTACGGCATCTCGGTCTTCATCGACCACCACAACGGCTACCTGACCCACTACGCCCACCAGAGCCGGCTCGCCGTCGCCGTGGGCGACAAGGTCAAGGCCGGTCAGGTCATCGGGTACGAGGGCTCCACCGGCGACTCCACCGGCCCGCACCTGCACTTCGAGGTGCACCAGGGCGCGATGTGGAACCAGATCGACCCGGCGCCGTTCCTGCGTGCCCGGGGCATCGACGTGGCCTGCTGAGGGCGCCACGACAGGAGGAGGGCCCGGCCCGGCCACGAGCCGGACCGGGCCCGCCCGGCGTTCAGAGCTTGTCGATCGGGGCGTGCCGCAGCACCAGCCACATGGTCTGGTCGCCGAAGTCGATCTGGGCGCGGGCGCCCGGCCCGGCACCCTCCACCGCCAGCACCCGGCCCAGGCCGTACCGCTGGTGGTTGACCCGGTCGCCCACCGAGACCTTCGGGGCCTGCTTCAGCTCGCTCGCGGTGGCCAGGCGGCTGGCGTCCACGCCCAGCCGCTTCGCCAGCTCGGTCGCCTTCGGCGTGCCGCCGGCGAAGCCACCACGGCCCACGCGGTCCGCCCGGCCGCCGACGCCGCCGCCCCCGCCACCCCACGAGGTGTACGACCCCTCGGTGCGCTCCCAGCGGACCAGCTCCGGCGGCAGCTCCTCCAGGAACCGCGACGGCGGGTTGTAGGCGGGCGCGCCCCAGGCGGACCGGGTCACCGCGCGGGACAGGTAGAGGCGCTGGCGGGCCCGGGTGATGCCCACGTACGCCAGCCGCCGCTCCTCCTCCAGCTCGCGGGTGTCGCCGAGCGAGCGCAGGTGCGGGAAGACGCCGTCCTCCAGGCCGGTCAGGAAGACCACCGGGAACTCCAGGCCCTTGGCCGTGTGCAGCGTCATCAGCGTGACCACGCCCTGATGAGGCGCGGCGTCGTCTGCCTCGGCGCCGTCAGGCGCCGAGCCCGGTGACGCAGGGATCTGGTCGGCGTCGGCGACCAGCGCCACCTGCTCCAGGAAACCGGCGAGCGTGGCCCGCTCGTCGTCGGCGCCGAGCGCCTCGATCCGCTCGGTGTACTCCCGGGCGACGCTCACCAGTTCCTGGAGGTTGTCCACCCGGCCGGCGTCCTGCGGGTCGAGGCTCTCCTCCAGCTCGGCCAGGTAGCCGGAGCGGGTCAGCACCGCCTCCAGCACCTCCTCCGGGGTGCCGGTGTCGGCCAGCTCCCGCGCCGCGTCGAGCAGCGCGACGAACTCGGCGATGCCGTTCGCCGCCCGGGTCGAGATGCCCGGCGCGTCCTTGGCCCGGCGCAGCGCGGCGCCGAAGGAGATGCGGTCCCGGGCACTCAGCGCCTCCACGCACGCCTCGGCCCGCTCGCCGATGCCCCGGCGCGGGGTGTTGAGGACCCGGCGCAGGCTCACCGTGTCGTCGTCGTTCACCACCGCGCGCAGGTACGCGAGCGCGTCGCGGACCTCCTTGCGCTCGTAGAAGCGCACCCCGCCGACCACCTTGTAGGGCAGGCCGACCCGGATGAACACCTCCTCGAACACGCGGGACATGGCGTTGGTGCGGTAGAACACCGCCACGTCACCCGGGCGGGTCTCGCCGTCGTCGACCAGCCGGTCGATCTCCCGGGCCACCCAGTCGGCCTCGGCGTGCTCGGTGTCGGCGACGTACCCGACGATCTGCTCGCCGGACCCGGCGTCGCTCCACAGCCGCTTCGGCTTGCGCGAGGTGTTGCGGTCGATCACCGCGTTGGCCGCGTTGAGGATGGTCTGGGTCGAGCGGTAGTTCTGCTCCAGCAGGATCGTGCGGGCGTCGGTGAAGTCCCGCTCGAACTCCAGGATGTTGCGGATGGTCGCGCCGCGGAACGCGTAGATCGACTGGTCGGCGTCACCGACCACGCACAGCTCGGCCGGCGGGATCCCCTCGGTGCCGGAGACCAGCTCCTTGATCAGCACGTACTGGGCGTGGTTGGTGTCCTGGTACTCGTCCACCAGCACGTGCCGGAACCGGCGCCGGTAGCTCTCCGCGACGTGCGGGTGCGACTGGAGCAGGTGCACCGTCGTCATGATCAGGTCGTCGAAGTCCAGCGCGTGCGCCTCGCGCAGCCGCCGCTGGTAGAGCGTGTACGCCTCGGCCAGCGCCCGCTCGTTCGGCCCCTTGGCCCGGCCGGCGAACTCCTCCGGGTCGACCAGCTCGTTCTTCAGGTTCGACACCTGGGCGGCAAGGCCCCGGGCCGGGTAGCGCTTCGGGTCCAGGTCCAGCTCGCGGGCGACCATCTGCATCAACCGGCGCGAGTCGTCCGCGTCGTAGATCGAGAACGTCGACTTCAGGCCGGCGTGCTCGTGCTCGGCCCGCAGGATGCGTACGCAGGCGGAGTGGAACGTGGAGACCCACATGAGCCGGGCTCGCGGGCCGACCAGCGCGGCCACCCGCTCCTTCATCTCACCGGCGGCCTTGTTGGTGAACGTGATCGCGATGATCTCGCCGGGGTGCACGTCGCGGGCGGCGAGCAGGTAGGCGATCCGGTTGGTCAGCACCCGGGTCTTGCCGGAGCCGGCGCCGGCCACGATCAGCAGCGGGGAGCCGGCGTGGGTCACCGCGTCCCGCTGGGGGCCGTTCAGGCCGTCGAGGAGGGCGGCCGGATCCGACCCGGCGCCCCCGGGACGGCGCGGCGGGGTCGGCCGGGACTCCGGCGCGGGCGGGGATGTGGGAATGTCGAAGAGAGGATGCATCGCAGCCCGAGTCTATGCCGCCGGGCGGACACTTCCCCGCCCGCGCCACCGCTCGACGTCTCACCTGTTGGTGCGTCTTCTTGCGCGCCCGCCCGGGTGGTCGGCATACTCGACGACGTGTTCGATCAGCGCTCCTTTTTTTACTACGGCACCGGGAGTCCGGCAGCCGTGGGTCGCGCCTGATCACAGACCTACGAAACGCCCCGGGCTCCTCAGAGCCCGGGGCGTTTTCGTTCCGGGATCCGGGTACCGGGCCCGAGCCCCGAGAGGGACGACGATGATGACTGACGTGGTGGAGTCCAGCGGCAGCCCGGCGCGCAACGGCCGGCCGGCCGGCGGCGACCCGACCGGTGCCGCGGCGGCCCGGACCGGCACCGACGACGCGGCGGCGGCGGAGCGGATCGGTGAGATCCGGCGGCGCATCGACGAGATCGACCGCACCCTCATCGCGCTCTGGCAGGAGCGGGCCGCGCTCTCCCAGGAGGTCGGCGCGACCCGGATGGCCTCCGGCGGCACCCGGCTGGTGCTCTCCCGCGAGCGGGAGATCCTGGAACGGTTCCGCTCCGAGCTCGGCGCCGACGGCACGCAGCTCGCGCTCCTGCTGCTGCGCGCCGGTCGCGGCCCGCTGTGACGCGGTGACGTCCCCGGATACGACGAACCGCCCGCCGGCGTCGAGCTGACGCCGGCAGGCGGTCCGGGACGGATCAGGCCACCTCGTGGGTGACGACGATCTCCCGCTTCTCCGCGAAGTGGCAGGCGCTCGGGTGGTCCGAGCCCGGCCGGATCTGGAGCAGCGGCACCTCCTGGGCGCAGACGTCCTGCGCCTTCCAGCACCGGGTGCGGAACCGGCAGCCCGAGGGCGGGCTGACCGGCGACGGCACGTCGCCCTGGAGCCGGATGATCGCCTTGCTCTCGCGCACGGTCGGGTCCGGCACCGGCACCGCCGACAGCAGCGCCTGGGTGTACGGGTGGGTCGGCCGCTCGTAGATCTCGTCCTCGGTGCCGATCTCCACCATCTTGCCCAGGTACATCACGGCGACCCGGTCGGAGAGGTGCCGCACCACGGACAGGTCGTGGGCGATGAAGACGTACGACAGCCCGAACTCGGCCTGGAGCTTCTCCAGCAGGTTCATCACCTGGGCCTGGATCGAGACGTCCAGGGCCGACACCGGCTCGTCGCAGACGATCACCTCGGGCCGCAGCGCCAGCGCCCGGGCGATGCCGATGCGCTGCCGCTGGCCGCCGGAGAACTGGTGCGGGTACCGGTTGATGTGCTCCGGGTTGAGGCCGACCAGGTCGAGCAGTTCCTTGACCTTGCCGCGCCGGCTGCCGCGCGGAGCCACCTCGGGGTGGATCTCGAACGGCTCGCCGATCAGGTCACCCACAGTCATCCGGGGGTTCAGCGAGGTGTACGGGTCCTGCATCACCAGCTGGATCTGCCGGCGCAGCCGCCGCAGCGCGCCACCGGAGAGCTTGGAGATGTCCTGGCCCTTGTAGAGCACCTGCCCGGAGGTCGGCTTCTCCAGGTTCATCAGCACGCGGGCGAGCGTCGACTTGCCGCAGCCGGACTCGCCGACCACGCCGAGCGTCTCGCCGGCCTTGAGCTCGAAGGAGACGCCGTCGACCGCCTTGACCTGGCCGATGGTCTTCTTGAACACCACACCCCGGGTCACGGGGTAGTGCTTGACCAGGTCGCGGACCTCGATGATGTTCTCAGTCACGGTTCACCAGCTCCTCGGCGAAGTGGCAGGCGCTGGCCCGGCCGCTGCCCAGTTGCAGCAGCGGCGGGACCTTCTCCCGGCACACCGGCTGCGCCATCGGGCAGCGCGGGTTGAACGCGCAGCCCGGGGGGATGTTCATCAAGTTCGGCGGGAGGCCCTTGATGGTGCGGAGCTCCTGCCCCTTCTCGTCCATCCGCGGGATCGAGTTGAGCAGGCCGAGCGTGTACGGGTGTCCCGGCTTGCGGTACAGGTCGTAGACGTCGGCTTCCTCGACGATCCGGCCGGCGTACATGACCGCGATCCGGTCCGCGACATCGGCGACCACGCCGAGGTCGTGGGTGATCAGGATCATGCCCATCTGCCGTTCCCGCTGGAGTTCACCCAGCAGGTCCATGATCTGGGCCTGCACCGTCACGTCCAGCGCGGTGGTCGGCTCGTCGGCGATCAGCACCTCGGGGTCCAGCGCCAGCGACATGGCGATCATGGCGCGCTGCCGCATACCGCCGGAGAACTGGTGCGGGTAGTTGCTGAACCGGCCCTTGGCGTTGGGGATCTTCACCTGGTCGAGCATCTCGATCGCGCGCTTCTTGGCGTCCGAGCGGCTCATGCCGCGCCGGATGCGGAACTGCTCGGCGATCTGGAAGCCGACCGTGAAAACCGGGTTGAGGGCCGAGAGCGAGTCCTGGAAGATCATGGCGATGCCCTCGCCACGGATCCGCCGCCGCTGCTCGGGGGACATGGTGAGCATGTCCTTGCCGTGGAAGCGGACCTTGCCGCCGGTGACGAAGCCGGGCGGGGTGTCCAGGATGCCCATGATGGTCTGGGCGGTGACGCTCTTGCCGGAGCCGGACTCGCCGAGCACGGCGAGGGTCTCCCCCGCGTCGACGTGGTACGTGACTCCGTTGATGACCTTGGCGACGCCGTCCCGGGTGCGGAACTCCACCCGAAGGTCGTCGACCTCGAGCAGGCGGCCCGAGGGGCGGCCGGATCCGTCGGCGCCCGGCGAGGACTGCTCGGACACGAGAATGTCGGACAACTCAGTTCCCCTATCGGAGCTTCGGGTCGAGGGCCTCGCGGACCGCCTCGCCGAGCATGACGAAGCTCAGCACTGCGGTGACGAGGAACGCGGAGGGGAAGAACAGCAGGAACGGCGAGACCCGGATGTAGTTCTGCGCCTCGCTGATCATGATGCCCCAGGAGACCACCGGGCTCTTCAGGCCGATGCCCAGGAACGAGAGCGTGGCCTCGGCGCCGATGAACGAGCCGACCATGATCGTGCCGTAGACCAGCAGCGGGGCCAGGCAGTTCGGCAGCAGGTGCTTGAGGATGATCCGGCCGGTGCCGGCGCCGAGCGCGCGGGCCGCGACGATGTAGTCGGCCTCCTTGGTGGCGAGCACCGAGGAGCGCATCAGCCGCATCACGACCGGCCAGCTCAGCACGCTCAGGGACAGGATGACCAGGCCCATGATCGTCCACTCGCCGTTGTCGCTGCCGGACCCGTTGAACGTGGTCAGGATGACGATCGAGCCGAGCACGAACGGCAGGCCGAAGAAGATGTCCGCCACGCGGGACAGCAGCGCGTCCACCCAGCCGCCGCGGTAGCCGGCGATGATGCCCATCGCGCCACCGACGAGAAGCGTCAGGACGGTGGAGACCACCGCGACCACGATCGAGGCACGGGCGCCGTAGATGACCCGGGCGTAGACGTCACGGCCCTGCACGTCGTAACCGAACCAGGCGGAGGACGACGGCTCGACCCGGCTGCGCTCCAGCGTGCCGTTCACGGCGTCGCCGGAGGTGAACAGCGCCGGGAAGGCCGCCATCACGAGGAACAGCACGATGAACGTCGCCGAGATCCAGAACAGCGGCTTGCGACGCAGGTCGATCCAGGCGTCGCCGAGCAGGCCACGGGGCTTCTGCTGCTTCGCGCTCTCCGGCAGGCCGGCGTTTGTGGGAGCGCCCGAACCGGCCTCGGTGGGCATGGTCGCGGGCGGCGTCGACACGATCGACGCGGTACTCGGGTCACTCATGCCCGCACCTCGCTGCGCTCGTCGCGGGCGTGGTTACCCGCGCAGACTGCTGGGACGATTCGTTCGCTGCGACGGTCACTCATAGCGGATCCTCGGGTCGAGGGCGGCGTAGAGCAGGTCGACCACCAGGTTCATGACGAGATAGACGAGCACCAGCACCACCACGATGCCGACAACGGTAGCGCTCTCCTTCGTCACGATCGAGCGGAGCACCTGGCGGCCGATGCCGTTGATACCGAAGATGCCCTCCGTCACGATCGCGCCGCCCATCAGGGCGCCGAGGTCGGTGCCGAGCAGGGTGACGACCGGGATGAGCGAGTTGCGCAGCAGGTGCACGCCGACCACGCGGCGCATGGGCAGGCCCTTGGCGATCGCGGTGCGGACGTAGTCGGCACGCCGGTTCTCGGCGATGCTCGTACGCGCCACCCGGGCGATGTACGCCATCGATGCGCTTCCGAGCACGAAGCCCGGCACGATCAGTTCGCTGAACCGCATCTCGTTGGACACGGTCGGGTTGATGATGCCCCACTTCACACCGAGCAGCCACTGCAGCACGAAGCCGATGACGAAGACGGGCAGGGCGATCAGGAAGAGGGTGGAGACCAGGACCAGGTTGTCCAGGAAGCCGTTGCGCCGGAGACCGGTGAGGATGCCCGCGCCGAGACCGATCACGGCCTCGATGGCGAGGGCGACCACCGCCAGCTTCAGGGTGTTCGGGTACGACGTGGCGATGATGTCGCTGATCTCGCGACCGCCGAACGTGATACCGAAGTCCCCCTGCACGAGGTTCTTCATGTAGCTCGCGTACTGCACCCAGATCGACTCGTCGAGGTTGTACTTCTCGGTCATCATGGCCCGGTAGTTCGGGGGGCAACCGCGGTCGCCGCACTTGCCGGCGAAGGGGTCACCGGGCACGGACCAGACGAGCCAGTAGATCAGGAACGTCGTACCGATGAACACCGGCACGAGTTGCAGCAGCCGTCTCAAGAGATAACGGCCCATGGGGTGGTCCTCCAGACAGGGAGCGCCGGGTGAGCCGGCGCGGCGGCGACAACGTGCGAGGGGTTCGTTGTACACCCCCTCGCGGAACGGCCCCGGGTCGGGCTCACCGGTAGGCGAGCCCGACCCGGGGTCAGACCGTTCGGATCAGAGCTCGACCGAGGTGATGTCGAGCTCACCGACGTTGGACAGCTCCAGCTTCTTGATCTTCTCCGAGTGGCCGGACTGCTGGCCACCGAAGTAGATCGGCATGGAGGGGACGTCCTGGTCGATCAGCTTGACGGCCTCAGCGAACTTCTTGTGGGCCTCCTCGAGGCTGGGGGCCGCGGAGGCCTCCTTGGCGAGGGCGTCCACCTGCGGGTTGCTGTACTTGCCGTCGTTCGAGGAACCACCGGAGACGTAGAGCGGGTTGATCCAGTTCTCGACGTCCGGGTAGTCCTGCTGCCAACCGGCCCGGTAGGCACCGGTCATCTTGTAGGCGTTGATGTTGGCGCGGAAGACCGCGAAGGTCGGCACGCCGACGGCAACCGCGTCGATGCCCAGGTTGGTCTTGATCTGCTGGGCGACGGCCTCCATCCACTCCTTGTGGCTGGCGTCCGCGTTGTACGACAGGGTCAGCTTGCCCTGGAAGCCACCGGCCTCGGCGAGCAGCGCCTTGGCCTGGGCCACGTCGAACTTGCAGGCGGTGCAGTTGCCCGGCTCGGCGCCCGGGGTCAGCGGGTTGGCCCAGCTGTCGGCCGGCTTGCGGTTACCGAAGAAGATCTTGTCGGTGATCGACTGCCGGTCGATGGACAGCGAGATCGCCTTGCGCAGCTTCGGGTTCTGGAAGCGCTTGTCGTAGATCGGGAAGGCGATGATGCCGGTCGACGGGGTGGTCGAGGCCATGGCCCGGTCGGCCAGGTCGGTCTTCCACTTCTCGCCGGCCAGCGCGGAGACCGGAACCTGCTGCTGGAAGTCCAGGTTGCCGGCGAGCAGGTCGTTGTACGCCGCCGTGTCGTCCTGGTAGATCTTGACGGTGACGTCCTTGATCTTCATCTTGTCGCGCAGGCTGTAGTCGTCGAAGCGGGTCAGCTTGATCTCGACGTCGTCCTGCCAGGAGACCAGGCTCACCGGGCCGTTACCGATCGGCTTCTTGCCGAACGTCGCCGGGTCGGACGAGAAGAACGCGTCCGGCAGCGGCATGAAGGCGCTGTAGCCCAGCTTGGTCGGGAACACGGCGGTCGGCGCGGAGAGCGTGACCTCGAAGTTCCATTCGTCGACGACCTTCAGGCCGGACATCTCCTTGGCCTTCGGCTCCGGGGCCTTCTTCGGGCCGTCCGGGCCGTCCGGGTCCTCGGTGTAGACCTCGTCGAAGCCCTGGATGTCGGAGAAGAAGGAGGCGTTCTGCGCGCCGTTCGGGCCGTAGGCAGCCCAGTTCCAGGCCTTGACGAAGCTCTCGGCCTTGACGGTGGTGCCGTCGTGGAACTTGGTGTTCTGCTTGATCTTGATCTTGAAGACCTTCGAGTCGCTCGTGTCGATCGACTCGGCGAGCAGGTTCTGCGGCGCCCCACCGTTGTTGGGGTACTCGACCAGGCCGCTCCACACCCAGTCGATGATCTTGCCGCCACCGGTCTCGGTGGTGTTCGCCGGAACCAGGGGGTTCTCCGGCTGGGTGCCGTCGATGACGATGGCGCCGTCCTTGCTGGCGCCGGCGTCGCCACCGTCGTTGTTCCCGCTGGAGCAGCCGGACGCGACGAGCGCGAATGCCGCGCCCACCGCGAGCGCGCCGCTCGCCCGCTTCGAGACTCTCATTCCGAGGGGCCTCCTCTTTCTAACCTGGTTCCGTCGTGAGTTTCACGCACGTCTTTGGGGGTGACACCACCGGCGACCCGAACCGCAGGACGCCGGTTTACCGCAGAGGAATTCGGGACACCCCAGGGGTACCGATCCGCCGGGCGCCACACCCTGGACGAGACATCGCGCAGGGCCGTCGGCCACGTAGCGGCGCTGATGGCGGCGTCACGTGGTCGGCAGGCCCGTCGAGATGCCTCACACCGGGGGGTGAGGTGCTGCCACTGTGACACCAACCGGCCCTTTCCGTGAAGGTGCCGTTATCAAGCCGTTAGTTGGTCGCCACGTTGCCGATACTTGAGAAAAGATCACAAAGCGCACGGACGATAGGGCCCTGAACAGGCAAGACGGGCATAGAAGGGTCGACAAGCATCCCTGCGCCGGGGAGGTTGTGACGTTCACCGCGCCGGCCTCCGCGCCTCCCATGGGCAGGCGACTGTCGCGTTTTCTGTCCGTCCGGATGATGCCACGCCGACTGAGCGGGCGACAGGGCCACCCGGGGGTACGAGGCCGCCGAGGCCCCGCCCCCGGGCGGACGTGGGATTCCTAGACCAGCCGGCGGTCGGCGGCCCAGCGGGACAGCTCGTACCGGTTCGACATCTGGAGCTTGCGCAACACGTTGGAGACGTGCGTCTCGACCGTCTTGATCGAGATGTACAGCTCCTTGGCGATCTCCTTGTACGCGTACCCCCGGGCGAGCAGCCGCAGCACCTCGCGCTCGCGGTTGGTGAGCTGGTCCAGCTCGGGATCGGCCACCGGCGCGTCCGGCCGGGAGGCGAACGCGTCGAGCACGAACCCGGCCAGCCGCGGGCTGAACACGGCGTCGCCGTCGGCCACCCGCCGGATCGCGTCGGTCAGCTCCTCCGGCGAGATCGTCTTCGTGACGTACCCCCGCGCACCGGCGCGGATCAGGCCGATCACGTCCTCGGCCGCGTCGGACACGCTCAGCGCCAGGAACCGCACCTGCGGGTGGGTACGCCGCATCGCCTCCAGCACCGCGCGGCCGCCGCCGTCGGGCATGTGCACGTCGAGCAGCACCACGTCCGGCGCGGTGGCCGCGATCCGGGTCACCGCCTCGGCCACCGAGCTGGCCTCGCCGACCACCTCCACCCGCGCCCCCAGCTCGGCGCGGACGCCGGCCCGGAACATCGCGTGGTCGTCGACGAGGAACACCCGCAGCGGCCCGCGCGGCGCCGTACCCTCGACCGGTTCCTGCTCGGACATGTCACTTGTCCCTTTCCGCCGTGGAGCCGGAGCCGCTGATCGGCAGGATCAGCCGGACCTCGGTCCCTTCCCCCGGCTCGGACCGGATCTCCGCCCGGCCGCCGTGCCGCTTCATCCGTCCGATGATCGAGCCCCGGACGCCGTGCCGGTGATTCTCCACCGTATCCGGGTCGAAGCCCTTGCCCCGGTCCCGGACGAACACGCTCACCTGCTCCGGCTCCACCTCGGCGTACAGCGAGACGGTCTGCACACCGGCGTGCCGGGCCGCGTTGACCAGGGCCTCCCGGCCGGCGGCCACGATCGCGCCCACCCGCTCGTCGGTCTCCCGGTCGCCGACCATCACCACCTCGACGGTGATGGCGAACGTGTCCTCCACCTCGGCGGCGGCCTGCTCCAGCGCGGCCGCGAAGCGCTCGGTGGGCGAGGCGGTCGGCTTGTAGAGCCAGTTGCGCAGCGAGCGCTCCTGACCGCGGGCCAGCCGCTGCACCGTCTTGACGTCGCTGGCGTTGCGCTGGATCAGGGCCAGCGTGTGCAGCACCTGGTCGTGCACCATCGCGGCCAGTTCGGCGCGCTCCTGCTCCCGGATGCGGCCCTCCCGCTCGGAGCGGAGCTGGTTCCAGGTGCGCCAGAGCACCGGACCGGTGACCACACCCACGCCGGCCAGCCCGACCAGCGCGAAGATCACGCCGTTGAGCACCGCGTCGAAGTTCTGTGACGGCGAGTAGACGGCGGCCACGCCGATGATGCCGACCGCGACGAGCACGCCGCCGCCGATGAAGCGCAGCACGAACGCGCGCCTGTCGCTCTCCTCCACCACCGCGCCCAGCCAGGGCACCGCCGAGTCGCCCCACTGCCGGCGGCGCTCCGGGGCGGCCTGGTGCCAGATGACGCCCGCGCCGACCGCGATGATCGCGACCAGCCAGCCGGCGGTACCGGCCGCGCCCACCGAGTTGAACGCCACCACCTGGAGCAGCAGCACGCCGAGCCCGATCACCACGAACGGCAGCAGCTGGGCCAGGTCGCGGCGGGGCGGGGCGGCGGTGTCGCCGGGGCGGGGCGGGACCACCGCCCAGAAGGCGGCGTAGAGCAGCAGCCCGAGCCCGCTCAGCCCGAGCAGCACCATGAACGCCACGCGGACCCGCAGCACCGGGATGCCCAGGTGCTCGGCGATGCCCGCGGCCACGCCGGCGGCCAGCCGGTGCTCGGTGGCCCGGTAGAGGCGCGGGGCGTGCGGGGCGGGGGTGCTGCTGATCGGAGGCTCCCAGGTCGAGGCGGATGTGCCGGCGGCGCACCGACGCTCAGATCGTCACACGGTTACGACGCCGCGGACCACGGGGACGCCCCGGAGTTTCACCGGCGGTGGATCTCAGGGTGGGGTCAGGGTCGGGTCCGGAGGCTGCTCGGGCGGCCGGGGCAGCAGTATCGAAGGCATGAACGAGGACGCTGCCCGTCCGCCCCGCCCCTGGGCGGCAGCACAGGACGCCCCGCCGCCGCCCCCGCCGGGAACGGCGCCCACCACCGACCAGGCGAGCCCGCCGCCCGGCGGCGGCACGCCGTTCGCCGGTCCACCACCCGGTGGGTACGCCCCACCACCCGGCGCCGCCGGCTTCACCACCCGGTACGGCCTGGTACGCCCCCGCGAGGGCCGCTACCTGGCCGGGGTGTGCGCCGCCATCGGCCGGGCCACGAACACCGATCCGGTGCTGTGGCGCGTGCTGCTGGCCGTGCTCGGCTTCTTCGGCGGCATCGGCATCATCGTGTACGTCGCCGGCTGGCTGATCATCCCCGGTGAGGGCGACACCGCCTCCCCGGTGGAGGCCATGCTCGGCCGGGGCCGCTCCAGCATGTCGCCGATCACGGTGATCGTGCTCGGCATCGTGGTGGCGCTCGGCTTCGCCTACGTGGTCACGGACGGGTTCCGGGCGATCCTGCTCGGCGCGGTGATCCTGATCGGCGGCGCGCTCCTGCTCAACCGCGAGCAGCGCGGCCCGGCGCAGCGGCCGGCTCAGCCGGTGCCGCCGCACGGTCCCCCGCCGGGTCCGGTGCCGCCGGTGGCCTGGCCCGCGC
>NZ_JBXUOV010000111.1:0-19083 GCF_057196585.1 Micromonospora sp. ATLC20 | reverse complement strand
CCGCAGGCGCGCGGTCCGGCGACGACGGCCCGCCGGTCGCGCTGCTTGCGGGTGGGGCGGCCGCCGGTCTGCTCGTGGTCGCCGGAATCGTGCTGCTGATCGCGCGCCGGGCGCGCGCTCACCGCACGGACCACTGACGACCGGACCTCGCACGGCGGGGTCGGGCCACGGGCAGGCGGGCCGCTACCGCCTCAGCGGGCGGGCGGCGGGCCCACGCTGCGGCGCGGCACCAGCGTCGGCGCGATCGTCTGCCGCAGCGGCCCGACGGTCTGCGACTCGATCTGCGCCAGGAGCAGGTCCAGGCTCGCCGCGGCGACAGCGCCGAAGTCCGGCCGGACGGTGGTCAGCGGCGGGATGAAGTACGCCGCCTCGGGCACGTCGTCGAACCCGACCACGCTGATGTCGTCGGGGACGCGGCGGCCGTGCTCGTGCAGCGCCCGCAGCACGCCCAGCGCCAGGTGGTCGTTGGCGGTGAAGACGGCGGTGACCTCCGGCATCCGGGCCAGCATCTGCCCGCACCGGTAGCCCGCCGCAGCCGACCAGTCGGCATGGACCAGCGGCGGGATCTCGGCGCCGGCCTGCCGCAGCGCCTCGCGCCACCCCTCGATCCGGCCGGCGCTGTCGAACCAGTCCGACGGCCCGGACACGTGCCACACCGTGCGGTGCCCAGCGGCCAGGAGGTGCTCGGTGGCGGCCCGGGCGCCGGCGACCTGGTCGACTGTGACCAGCGGGATCGGCCGCCGCGGGTCGCCGTCGACAGTCACCAGCGGCACGTCCTGGGGCAGCCGTTCCAGCGCCTCCCCGGCGGACTCGACCGGTGCGATCACCACGATGCCGGCGACCCGGTGCGCCAGGTGCCGTTCCACGGCGGCCGAGATGGAGCGGTGGTCGAGGTCGCGGACGCTGCCGACGCTCACCGCGAAGCCGGCCTCGGCGGCGGTCTGCTCCAGCGCCGCGAGCAGCGACGCCGGGCCGTAGAGCGTGGTGTTCTGCGCGACCACACCGATCACCTGGGACCGGCCGGTCACCAGCGCGCGGGCGGCGCGGTTGGGCCGGTAGCCGAGTTCGGTGATGGCGGCCTGCACCCGCAACCGGGTCTGCTCACGCACGTTGGGATGCCCGTTGAGAACCCGGGAGACCGTCTGGTGCGATACCCCGGCGAGGCGGGCCACGTCCGTCATCGCAGGACCGCGCACGGCCACCTCACTTTCGCCACTGCCCGCGGCCACACCCGGTCGATCTCGACCGGACCGTCCCGGGTGGCGACAGTCTACGCCAGCGGTCCCATCGGTATCGGCACCGTCGATCGCCCGTTCCGGCCGTGGCGCGCCGATATCGGGTAATCGACAGGCGGCTCATTCCCTGCCGTTACGCAGTGGCACGAACAGGCAGCTCGGAGCGGGTGGAATTGCGCCCGGGGTGCGGCATTTCCGGCGATTGCCAGAGCCGCACCCCGGGTTGTCGAAGATGTGTCAACGGCCGCGAATAGTGACCGTTGTCACGGTGTCGTCAGCGAGAACTGCCGCACCGTCACCGCGCCGCCGAGGGATTGGGTGGCGTAGTTGAAGAAGCCGAACCGGTAGCCCATGAAGAACTGCCACGCGTTGTTGAGCGTCAGCGCGTTACCGAGCGACACGAAGTTCACCCCGTCGGTGCTGTAGGAGAACCGCGCCTGCCGCCCCGAGCCGGGCCGGATGTCGGCGTTGGCCCGCAGCCAGATCCGACCGCCGGACACCGCCGCGCCGGCGATCTCCGTACCGGTGCTCGTGGTGTTCCAGTTCGAGCCCATGGTCAGGCCGTTCGTCATCACCACGCGGGTCGCGCCGTTGTCCCGCCGTACGCCGATCCAGGCCGAGCTGTCCCGCAGCATCGCCAGGCCGGCCCGGTCACCGTCGCGCATGGTCGAGTAGTCCAGCTCGATCGTGCCGGTCGAGGTCGGCCCCTGGATGCGGTGGGTGAGCGTGTTGCGGGCCCGGTACAGGTCGTTCGTGACGGTGGCGGTCTGCAACCGCAGGCCGTTGTTCACCGACCACCTGCTGTTGTCCGGGTTGTGGTTCCACTCGTACTGCGGGCCGAGCGTGGTGCCGGAGAACGTGTCGGTGCCGGTGAGCGGCTTGACCGGGCGGGTCGGCAACGGGTTGGGGTAGCTCGCGCCCCAGGCGCCGTTGACGGTCTGCACCTGCGGCCAGCCGTCGGAGGTCCAGGTGATCGGCGCCAGCGTCGGCATCCGGCCGCCCGGGTACGCGTCGGTGAACGCCATGTAGTACCAGGCGCCGGTCTGCGTCTGCACCAGCCCGCCCTGGTGCGGCACGCCGCCGCCGGAGATCGGGCCGGGCAGGTTGAGCAGCACCTGCCGCTGCTCGTACGGGCCGAACGGGCCGTTCGTGGACTTCAGCACGTACTGGCCGTTGGCCGGCCGGGTCAGCCAGATGTAGTACGCGCCGTTGCGCTTGTAGAAGCGCGCGCCCTCCAGCGTGCCGATGCTCGACGGCGTCTGGTAGACCTGCTGGGCCCGGACCTGGCTGCGCCCGTCGGCGGAGAGCTGGGCCACGCTGATCGTGCCGTTGCCGTACGCGACGTACATGGTGTCGTTGTCGTCGATCAGCATGCCGGCGTCGTAGTAGCAGTTGGGGATGGTGGTCAGGCGGTTCCACGCGCCGTCCACGGCGGTGGCGGTGTAGATGTGGGTCTGCGCGAAGTCGATGCACCCGGCCCAGTAGAACGTGCGGTTGCTCGGCCGGTAGTTCAGCGTCGACGCCCAGATGCCGTCCACGTACGCCTGCTCGCCGGCGCTCAGGTCGTACTTGGTGCCGAACTCCAGCCGCGGCACCGAGTGGCCGGCGAACTCCCAGTTCACCAGGTCCCAGGAGCGCAGCACCGGCGCGCCCGGCGAGTAGTGCATGGTGGAGGCGGACATGTAGTAGACGTCGCCGACCCGGATGATGTCGACGTCGGCGAAGTCCTGCCAGACGGCCGGGTTGGTGAAGCTGCCGCCCGGGTTGCCGGGGTTGTCGCCGACGCGGACGAGCTGCCACTGCTGGTTCGCGCCGTTCCAGTCGTCGTACTGCACGATGTTGCCGCCGTCCGCGGTGGAGGCGTTCTGCACCTCCATCACCTTGTTCGAGTTCCGGTTGATCAGCCGGACGTACCCGCCGTCGGAGTCGGCCAGCCGGAACTGCTGGTTGGTGCCGCCGTGGTCGGTCCACTGGACCACCGCCGCGCCGTTGGCGGTGGACGCGCCGGTCACGTCCAGCACCTTGCCGGAGTGCCGGGACCGCAGCCGGTAGTAGCCACCGCCGGAGTCCACGAACTGCCACTGCTGCCAGGCACCGTCGTTGCGCGTCCACTGGGTGATCCGCGCCCCGTCGTTCGTCGCCTGGTTGTACAGGTCCAGCGCCTTGCCGCTGTTGCGGTTCACCAGCACGTAGTACGCGCTGGTGTCCACGGTGGCCGCGGAGACGGGCGCGGGCACGGCGCCCACCACCACGCCGCCGACAAGCAACGCCACCGCCCCGGCCAGCAGCCGGGACAGGCGTCCACGTCCACGGGACAGTCGAGCCGTCACCATGATCCTCCTTCGTCGACCGGAGCCCGGGCACGGCGGCACGCGCCGACGACGTCGGCGTTATCGCTAACAGCGATGCCTACCCAGGCGGGAGTCGGATCCCTGGCAACTGCGGCGCAGATCGCGCCCGGAACGGCCCGCGAGCGGTGCCGGTGACCCTATCCATCGACTGTGAGCGATAACATGCCGTACGTCAAGGCGTAACACGGGGCACCGCCGCGCGGGCCGGCACGGCCGGCCGGCGAGGGCTCAGAAGCCCCGGGCGAGCCGGTAGTACGCCTGGTTCCAGCGCAGCTCGTCGGCGAAGCGGTGCGGACGCGTCTCGGCGTCGATGACCACCAGCTCGGTGCGGGCCATCTCGGCCAGGTCGCGCAGTTCCTCCACGCCGACGGCCTGGGACAGCACGGTGTGGTGCGGCGCGCCCGCGGTGATCCACGCCTCCGCCGAGCCGGCCAGGTCGGGCTGCGGACGCCAGACCGCGCGCGCCACCGGCAGCCGGCGCAGCGGATGCGGCGGCGGCACCACGTCCACCGCGTTCGCGACCAGCCGGAACCGCTCCCCCATGTCCGCCATGCCCAGCACGACCGCCGGACCGGGCGCGGCGTCGAAGACCAGGCGTACCGGGTCCTCCCGGCCGCCGATGCTCAGCGGGTGCACCTCCGCGCTCGGCACGTCGGCGGCGATGCTCGGGCACACCTCCAGCATGTGCGCGCCGAGGATCAGCTCCTGGCCGAACGTCAGGTCGTAGGTGTAGTCCTCCATGAACGAGGTGCCGCCCGGCACGCCGACGGCCATCGCCTTGAGCGTGTGCACCAGCACCGACGTCTTCCAGTCCCCCTCGCCACCGAAGCCGTAGCCCTCGGCCATCAGGCGCTGCACCGCGATCCCGGGGAGCTGGCGCAGCCCGCCGAGGTCCTCGAAGTTCGTGGTGAACGCCCGGAACCCGCCGGCGTCGAGGAACGCGCGCAGGCCCAGCTCCTGGCGCGCCGCGTACCGCAGCGAGTCGTGCCGGTCCCCGCCCGGCCGCAGCTCGGCGGCGACGCGGTAGGTGTCGTCGTACTCCTTGACCAGGTCGTCGACCTGCGCGTCGGGCACCTGGTCGACGGCGGCGACCAGGTCGTTGACGCCGTAGGTGTTCACCGAGACGCCGAAGCGCAGCTCCGCCTCGACCTTGTCCCCCTCGGTGACCGCGACGTCGCGCATGTTGTCGCCGAAGCGGGCCAGCCGCAGCGTCCGCACCGCGGACCAGCCGATCGCGGCGCGGGCCCAGGCCGCGACCCGCCCGACGACCCGGGGGTCGGTGACGTGCCCGGCGACGGTCTTGCGCGCCACCCCGAGCCGGGTCTGGATGAACCCGAACTCCCGGTCGCCGTGCGCGGCCTGGTTGAGGTTCATGAAGTCCATGTCGATGTCGTCCCACGGCAGCGCCACGTTGGCCTGCGTGTGCAGGTGCAGCAGCGGCGTGCGCAGCGCGTCCAGCCCGGAGATCCACATCTTGGCCGGGGAGAACGTGTGCATCCAGGCGATCACCCCGACCGCGCCCTGCGCGGCCGCGTCCCGGCAGGCGGCGAGGATGTCCGCGCTGGAGGTGAGGACCGGCTTCCAGACCACGCGTACGGGGATGTCCGGCGACTCGTCCAGGCGCGCGGCGATCTGCCGGGACTGCTCGGCGACCTGCCGCAGGGTGTCCTCGCCGTAGAGGCCCTGGCTGCCGGTGAGGAACCAGACCTCGGGCTGGGGGTGAGTTGCCATGTTGTTGCCTTCCGCGCTAGGAACCGTCACTTGAACCGGATGCCGATGAGGCGCTGGAGGAGGATGAACGCGAACAGCAGGCCGCCGATCACGATCTTGGTCCACCAGGAGTTGAGGCTGCCGTCGAACGTGATCAGCGTCTGGATCACGCCCAGCACCAGCACGCCGAGCACGGTGCCGAAGACGTATCCGGAGCCGCCGGTGAGCACGGTGCCGCCGATCACCACGGCGGCGATCACGTCCAGCTCCATCCCGACGGCGATCAGCGGCGCGCCGGACAGCGTGTA
The DNA here is from genome assembly GCF_057196585.1 of Micromonospora sp. ATLC20. NCBI lineage: Bacteria > Bacillati > Actinomycetota > Actinomycetes > Micromonosporales > Micromonosporaceae > Micromonospora > Micromonospora sp. ATLC20. The sequence continues at coordinate 13,479 of NZ_JBXUOV010000111.1, read as the reverse complement.
GAACGACAGCAGGATGCCGCCGATCGCCGAGCAGAGCCCGCTGATCGTGTAGACGGCGATCCGGGTCCGCGCCACCGGCAGGCCCATCAGCAGCGCCGACTGCGCGTTGCCGCCGACCGCGTACACGTTGCGGCCGAACCGGGTGTACGCCAGCACGTACGCCGCGATCAGCACCACCGCGAACGCGATCAGCACGCTGATCGACACGAAGTTGCCGGCCGGGTCGCCGATGCGCTGCTGCGACATCGAGGTCCAGAAACCGTCGGTGATGGAGATCGAGGCGTCGCTGATGAACGTGCACATGCCCCGGGCGAAGAACATCCCGGCGAGTGTCACGATGAACGGCTGGATCTCGAAGAAATGGATCGCGCAACCCATCAGGAAACCCAGCGTCGGGCCGATCAGCAGCGCGATCACCAGCACCAGGGCCGCGGGCAGGCCGTCGCGCAGCAGCGCCGCCGACACCATCGCGGTCATCGCCACCACCGATCCGACGGACAGGTCGATGCCGCCGGTGAGGATCACGAACGTCATGCCGACCGCGACGACGAGCAGGAAGCCGTTGTCGATGAAGACGTTGAAGACGACCTGGACGTTGGAGAAGGCGCGGTACTGGGACACGCCGATGCCGTACATGACCAGCAGCAGGGCGAGCGTGGCCAGCACCGGTACGTGCCGCCGGGGCAGGCTGGGCCGCCACGACCGGCCGGTGGTCAAGGACGTGCTGCTCATGCCGGCACCTGCTCCTTCTCCCGCTGCGGTGCCGCCGGGCCGGGTTCGGCCCCGCGCCGTCGCCGGCGCAGCCGGGCCCGGAACGCCGGGGCCTGCACGAGGCAGACGGCGATGACGACGACGGCCTTGAACAGCAGCGACGTCTGCGGCGAGATGTTCATCGCGTACACGGTGGTGGTCAGGGTCTGGATGATCAGCGCGCCGAGCACGGTGCCGCCGAGGGAGAACCGGCCGCCGGCCAGCGACGTGCCGCCGATGACGACGGCCAGGATCGCGTCGAGTTCGATCCACAGGCCGGCGGCGTTGCCGTCGGCGCTGGACACGTTCGCGGTGACCATGAAACCGGCGAGCGCGGCACAGGCGGCGCTGATCACGTAGACGAGGAAGACGATGCGCCGCGACCGGATGCCGGCGAGCCGGCTGGCCTCGGCGTTGCCGCCGACCGACTCGACGATCAGCCCGAGCGCGGTGCGGCGGGTGAACGCGGCCACGAGCAGCGCGGCGGCGAGCGCGATCAGGATGGCCAGCGGCAGCGTCAGGAAGTGCCCGAGCCCGATCGCCCGGTACGGACCGGAGTTGATGGTGATGATCTGGCCCTCGGTGACCAGCTGGGCGATGCCCCGCCCGGCCACCATGAGGATCAGCGTGGCGATGATCGGCTGGATGCCGATGACCGCCACGAGTATCCCGTTCCAGGCACCGAGCACCAGCGCGGCACCGAAGGCCAGTGCGAGCGCGGTGGCCACCGTGGCCGGGCTGCTCTGGTCGGCCGCCCCGCTGATGTGCAGGCAGGCGATCGCGCCGCTGATCGCGCAGAGCGAGCCGACCGACAGGTCGATGCCGCCGGTGGCGATGACGAGCGTCATCCCGAGCGCGACCAGGATCAGCGGCGCGCTCAGCCGGAGGATGTCGATCGGCGTGCCGTACAGGTGGCCGTTCTTGACCTCGACGGCGAGGAAGCCGGGACGGTAGACGGTGTTCGCGGCGATCATGACCACGAGCACGAGTGCCGGCCAGAACAGTCGGTGGCCGGTCAGCGGGCGGAGGCGGTCGGCGACGGCGGTCATGGGGTCACCTCCTCCCGGGGCGTTCCACTGGCGATGGTGCGCATGACGCGGTCGGCGTCGAGCGTGTCGTCGTTGTCGAGCTGGGCGACCATCTCCCGGTCGCGCATCACCGCGACCCGGTGGCTCAGGCGCAGCACCTCCTCCAGCTCGGCGGAGATGAACAGCACCGCCATGCCGCCGTCGGAGAGCTGCACCACCAGCTTCTGGATCTCGGCCTTGGCGCCGACGTCGATGCCGCGGGTCGGCTCGTCCAGGATCAGCAGGCGCGGCTCGGTGATCAGCCAGCGGGCCAGCAGCACCTTCTGCTGGTTGCCGCCGGAGAGGTTGCGCACCGGCAGCTCCGGGTTGGCGGGACGGATGCTCAGCGCCTCGACGTACCTGCGGACCAGCTCGTCCTGGCGGCGGCGCGGGATCGGACGCAGCCAGCCGCGCGCGGCCTGCATCGCCAGGATCATGTTCTCCCGGACGGTGAGTTCCGGGACGATGCCCTCGGCCCGGCGGTTCTCCGAGCAGAACCCGACGCCCTGGCCGATGGCCTGGATCGGGTTGCGGACCGGCGCCCGGCCGCCGTCGAGCCGGACCTGGCCGTGGTCGGCCCGGTCCGCGCCGAAGATCAGCCGCGCCACCTCGGTCCGGCCGGAGCCGAGCAGGCCGGCCAGGCCGACCACCTCGCCGGCGTGGATGCGCAGGCTGAACGGGGCGACCGCGCCGCGCCGGCCGAGTTCGGTGGCGTCCACGAGCGGGGCCGCACCGCCCGCGTCGAGGGTGGCGCGCTTCTGCTGCTCGTCGAGCCGCTCCAGCACGTCCAGCTCCTGCCCGATCATCTTCTCGACCAGGCTGAACTGCGGCAGCTCCTCGGTGCGGTACTCCCCCACGAGCCGGCCGTTGCGCAACACCGTGATCCGGTCGGCGATGCCGTAGACCTGGTCGAGGAAGTGGGTGACGAACAGGATCGCGATCCCCTCGTCGCGCAGTTGCCGCATGATCCGGAACAGCTGCGCGACCTCGCCGGCGTCCAGGCTGGACGTCGGTTCGTCCAGGATCAGTACCCGGGCCCGCACGTCGATCGCCCGGGCGATGGCGACCATCTGCTGCACCGCGAGCGAGTACGAGCCGAGCGGCGCGCCGACGTCGAGGTCGAGGTCGAGCCGGGCCAGCAGGTCGCGGGCCCGGCGGCGCATCTCGCCCCAGCGCACCGCGCCGAACCTGCGGGGTTCCCGGCCGATGAAGACGTTCTCCGCCACCGACAGGTTGGTGCAGAGGTTGATCTCCTGGTACACGGTGCTGACACCGGCCGCGGCGGCCTGCATCGGACCGGTGAACGAGACCTGCTCGCCGTCGAGCGTGACGACGCCCGCGTCGGTCCCGTAGACGCCGGTCAACACCTTGATCAGGGTGGACTTGCCGGCGCCGTTCTCGCCCATCAGGGCGTGGACCTCGCCCGGGAACAGCCGGAAGTCGACGTCGTGCAGCGCGCGGACCCCGGGGAAGGTCTTGCTGATGCCGGTCATGGTCAGGACCGGACGGTTACCCGTCATCCCATCGGACCTCTTCTTCGACGGTGGTGGTACGGGGGCCGCCGTCGGTTGCGACGGCGGCCCCCGGGTGACTCAGTACTTGCGGTTGGGCAGTGCCTCCTTGGCCTGCTCCTGGGTGAACGTGGTCTCCTCGGTCTCGATCCGGGCGGGCACCTCCTCGCCGGCCTTGACCTTCTTGACCAGGTCCATCAGCTGCGGGCCGAGCAGCGGGCTGCACTCGGCGATGAAGTTGAACTTGCCGTCCGCGAGGGCCTGCATGCCGTCCTTCACCGCGTCGACGGTGATGATGGTGATGTCCTTGCCGGGCGTCTTGCCGGCCGCGGTGATCGCCTCGAGCGCGCCCAGGCCCATGTCGTCGTTGTGCGCGAAGAGCACATCGATCTTCGGGTTGGCCTTGAGGAACTGCTCCATCACCTGCTTGCCGCCGGCGCGGGTGAAGTCACCGGTCTGCGAGGCGACGATCTTCAGGTTGGGGTTGGCGGCGATCGCCTCGGCGAAGCCCTTCTTCCGGTCGTTTGCCGGCGCCGAGCCGGTCGTGCCCTGCAGCTCGACGATGTTGACCGGGCCGGACGCGGACTTCTTCTGCTCCACCAGCCACTCGCCGGCGAGGCGGCCCTCCTTGACGAAGTCCGAGCCGAGGAACGTCTTGTAGAGCGACTTGTCGGCCGAGTCGACGGCGCGGTCGGTCAGGATCACCGGGATCTTGGCGTCCTTGGCCTCCTTGAGCACGGTGTCCCAGCCGGACTCCACCACCGGCGAGAAGGCGATCACGTCGACCTTCTGCTGGATGAAGTTCCGGATCGCCTTGATCTGGTTCTCCTGCTTCTGCTGGGCGTCGTCGAACTTCAGCTCGATGCCCGCCTCGGCCGCCGCCTCCTTGATCGAGGTGGTGTTGGCGGTGCGCCAGCCACTCTCGGCGCCCACCTGGGAGAAGCCCAGGACGATCTTGTCGTTGCCGTCGCCGGAACCGCCGCCGGTGTCGCTGTTGCCGCACGCGGCCATGCTGGCGGCGAGCAGCACGCCGGCGAACGCCGCGATGACCGTGCGTGCCGTGCTCCTGCTTCTCATCGATTCTCCTCCGGGGGTTGGATGTTCCGGGCGCACGTCCGGCGGGGAGCCGGAGCGGCCCGGGTGTGGTGGTGGGGGGTGCGCGGCGCGGTCCGGGGTCAGTGCGCCGACGGGCGTTGGCCGTACACGTTCTGGTAGCGGTCGTAGAGCGAGTCGATGTCGGCCGGCGCGATCGGCACCGGCTGGCCGAGCGCCCGGGCCAGGTGTGCGGTGCGGGCCACGTCCTCGCACATCACCGCGGCCTTGACCGCCGCCCGGGCGTCACGGCCGATGGTGAAGACGCCGTGGTTGCGCATGAGCACCGCGGGTGAGCGGTGCCCGGACAGCGTGCTGACGATGCCCTTGCCGATGTCGTCGCCGCCGATCAGCGCGAACGGCCCGATCGGGATCTCCCCGCCGAACTCGTCGGCCTGCGCGGTCAGCCAGCACGGGATCGCCTCGCCGCGGGCCGCCCAGGCGGTGGCGTACCCGCTGTGCGTGTGCACGACGCCGCCGACCTCGGGCATCGCGCGGTAGACGTAGGCGTGCGCGGCGGTGTCGCTGGACGGGGCGCCGTCGCCGTCGACGACGGTGCCGTTGAGGTCGCAGACCACCATGGCCGCCGCGGTCAGGTCGTCGTAGTCGACGCCGCTGGGCTTGATGACCATCAGATCCTGACCGGGTACGCGGGCTGACACGTTGCCGGCGGTCCAGGCCACCAGGTCGTAGCGGGTCAGTTCGCGGTGCAGGCGCGCCACCGTCTCGCGCAGCGCGTCGACCTGGCTGTTCATCCGACCACCTCCAGGGTCGCGGCGGCGCGGTCCGCGGCGGCGTCGACCGCCGCGTTACGGATCGCCCGCAGGCGGAGCATGACGTCGTTCGCGCCGCGGCCGAAGTGGTCGTGCAACGCGCGGTACTCGGCGTACAGGGCGTCGTAGGCCCGGACGTTCTCCGGTACGGGCCGGTAGACGGCCTCGTCGATGCGCCCCATCGCGGCGGACGCCTCGTGGATCGTCGGGTACGCCCCGGCGGCGACAGCCGCATGGATGGCCGAGCCGAGCGCCGGGCCCTGGGCGGAACCGATGATGCTCAGCGGCCGGTCGGTGACGTCGGCGTAGATCTGCATGAGCAGCCGGTTGGAGGTGAGCCCACCGGCCACCACCAGGTCGTCGACAGGCACACCGGCCTGCGCGAACGCCTCGACGATCATCCGGGTGCCGTACGCCGTGGACTCCAGCAGCGCGCGGTAGACGTCCGGCGGCCGGGTGGCGAGCGTCAGCCCGACGATCATCCCGCTCAGGTCGTGGTTGACCAGCAGGGACCGGTTGCCGTTCCACCAGTCCAGCGCCACCAGGCCGTGCGCGCCGACCGGCTGGGCGGCGGCGGCCTCGGTGAGCCGCTCGTGCGAGTCGAACCCGGCCGGGGCGGCGTGGCGGACGAACCAGCCGAAGATGTCCCCCACGCCGCTCTGCCCGGCCTCGAAGCCCCAGGCGCCGGGGCTGATGCCGCCGTCGACCACGCCGCACATGCCCGGCACCTCGGCCGGGTGGGTGCCGTTGAGGACGTGGCAGGTGGAGGTGCCCATGATGGCGACCAGCCGGCCGGGCCGCAGCGCCTGGGCCGACGCGGCGGTGACGTGGGCGTCGACGTTGCCGGCCGCGACCGCGATGCCCTCGGGCAGTCCGGTCCAGGCCGCGGCGCGGGCGCTGAGCGTGCCGGCCCGCGCGCCCAGCGGCAGCAGCGGACCGTCCAGCTTGGTCACGAAGTCGGCGAAGCCGGGGTCGAGCGCGGACAGGTAGTCCGCCGACGGGTAGCGGCCGTCCTGCCGGATGCCCTTGTAGCCCGCGGTGCAGACGTTGCGCGTCTCGGCGCCGCAGAGCTGCCACACGATCCAGTCGGCGGCCTCGATGAAGCGCTCGGCCCGGCGGTAGACCTCCGGGTCCTCCTCCAGGATCTGCAGGCCCTTGGCGAACTGCCACTCGGCGGAGATCTTGCCGCCGTAGCGGCCGAGCCACGGCTCGCCGCGTTCGGCCGCCAGCGCGTTGATCCGGTCGGCGTGCGGCTGCGCGGCGTGGTGCTTCCAGAGCTTCACCCAGGCGTGCGGCCGGTCGCGCAGTTGCGGGATTTCGCACAGCGGTGTGCCGTCGGCGAGCGTCGGGAGCACGGTGCACGCGGTGAAGTCGATGCCGATGCCCACCACCCGGGACGGGTCCACGCCGGATTCGGCGAGCGCGGCCGGCACCGCGTGGCGCAGCACGTCGCGGTAGTCGTCCGGGTCCTGGAGGGCCCAGTCCGGGGGCAGCGCCGGGCCGCCGTCGGGTAGCGCGGTCTCGATGACCCCGCGCCGGTACTCGTGCACCGCCGTACCGAGTTCGGCACCGTCCCGGACGCGGACCACGAGCGCCCGCCCGGACAGCGTGCCGAAATCGACACCGATCACGTACCGGTCGGACGCGTCCACTTCGCTCATTTGCACCTCCGCCGTGTCACGGAGTTAGTGTTAGCGCTCACATATACATCCGTCAAGACACCTCCGGGCAACAGCTACGTAACGAGGAACCACCCTCGCCGGACCACCGCGGCCGGGCGGCACGGACCGGCGGGGCCGCGCCCGGAGGAGATCCACACGGACGCGTGCCCGGTCCGGCCGCCGGGCCCCGGCGAGCGCCTTGTTAGCGACAACAATCGATGCCTTAGTGGATCGTCGGACCGCCGCGATCGGCGCTGCGGACTCCGAGCCGCGGCGAGGGCCTCCCGAGGTCGCACAGCGCCCCTCAGCGGCACTTTTCCCGGCCCCGGCACCCGCGCAAACGGTCGCCGACACGGGCCGCACGGACCTCGTCGCTATTTACAGGGTTTGATGTCAGCGATAACATTCTCGCCATCCCTGCTTCGTGGCGCCGCCGTCCGGGAAACCCCGGCGCCGCAGCCGGGCGGCGACGCGGACGGCGACCCCGTCGACCGCCGGACCCCACCACCCACGAGCGCCCGCCGGTGACCGGCCGGCCCCTCTCCACTGCCGTGCCGCGTACGTCCCCGCGCACCCCGGGCGACGCCACGCGACCGGCGGGCCGCTCCCAACCGGACGCCGGCACGGCCGGCGCCCGGCGACCGAGGAGGATCAGTGCGCAGATGGACCCGACGGACGCTCGCCGTCCTGGGCGTCGCGGCGGTGGCGCTCGCCGCGACAGTCACCGACCAGGCTGTGGCCCCGCGTCCCGCCCGGGCGCTGGACAACGGCGTCGCCCGTACCCCGCCGATGGGGTGGAACACCTGGAACACCTTCGGCTGCAACATCAACGAGACCCTCATCCGCCAGACCGCCGACGCGATGGTCAGCAACGGCCTGCGCGACCTCGGCTACAAATACGTCGTCGTGGACGACTGCTGGTTCGACCCGAACCGGGACGCGCAGGGCAACCTCCAGGCGCACCCGCAGCGGTTCCCCAGCGGGATGAAGTCCCTCGGTGACTACCTGCACGCCCGGGGCCTGCTGTTCGGCATCTACCAGGTGCCGCTGGACAAGACCTGCGCCCAGGTCGGCGGCGCGTTCCCCGGCGCCACCGGCAGCCTCAACCACGAGTACCAGGACGCGCGGCAGTTCGCCGCCTGGGGCGTGGACTACCTCAAGTACGACTGGTGCTCCGGCACCGGCACCATCAACGACCAGGTGGCGCGGTTCGGCATCATGCGCGACGCGCTGGCCTCCACCGGACGGCCGATCGTCTACAGCATCAACCCCAACAGCTACCACGCCAAGACCGGGCCGCAGCGCAACTGGAGCGACGTGGCGAACCTCTGGCGGACCACAGAGGACATCACCAACGCGTGGAACACCGGCCAGACGAACGGCTACCCGATGGGCATCCAGAACATCGTCGACGTCACGGTGCCGCTGGCCGGTTACGCCGCGCCGGGCGGGTTCAACGACCCGGACATGCTCGAGGTCGGCCGAGGGGGCATGAACGACACCGAGATGCGCAGCCACTTCGCGCTCTGGGCGGTCCTGGCCGCGCCGCTGATGATGGGCAACGACGTACGGTCGGCGAACGCCGCCACGCTGGCGATCCTGCGCAACGCGAACCTGGTCGCGATCAACCAGGACGCGCTCGGCCGCCAGGCGGCCCAGGTCTCCTTCGACGGCACCCGGCGGGTGCTGGCCAAGCCGCTGGCAAACGGCGACGTGGCGGTCGCCCTGTTCAACCAGGGCGGCTCGACCACCACCGTCTCCACCACGGCGGCGGCGGTGGGCAAGAGCGGCAGCTCGTTCACGCTGCGCGACGCGTGGACCGACGCCACCTCCACCAGCACCGGCACGATCTCCGCCAGCGTGCCCGCGCACGGCACCGTGGTCTACCGGGTCAGCGGGGGCGGCACCACCACCCCGCCGCCGGTCCCGACCACGTTCCGGCTGCGCAGCGAGTCGTCCGGCCGGTGCCTCGACGTGGACAACGCCGGCACCGCCAACGGCACCGGGACGCTGATCTGGGACTGCCACAACAACGCAAACCAGCAGTTCACCGCCAGCGGGCAGGCGTTGCAGGTGCTCGGCAAGTGCCTGGACGTGCCGACGAGCGCGACGGCCGGCACCCGGGTGCAGATCTGGGACTGCAACGGCGGCACCAACCAGCAGTGGACCGTCAACGGCAACGGCACGGTGAGCAACGGGCGCTTCCCGTCGCTGTGCCTGGACGTCGACAACGCGGGCACCGCCAACGGCACCCGGGTGATCGTCTGGACCTGCCACGGCAACGCCAACCAACGGTGGAGCCGGGCGTGAGCGGCTACGGCCGGTGAACGGCGGTCGGCCGGACGAAGGGGCGAGCGTCCGGCCGGCCGTCACCGGGCGCCGGCCGCCCGGCGCTTGTTCCAGATGTCGAACGCCACTGCGACGAGCAGCACCAGGCCCTTGACCACCGACTGGACGGACTGGTCGACGCCCATGAGCTGCATCCCGTTGCTCATCACCGCCATGATCAGGCCACCCACCATGGCGCCGACCACGGTGCCGACGCCGCCGGTGACGGCCGCGCCGCCGATGAACGCCGCCGCGATCGCGTCCAGCTCGAACATGTTGCCCGCCGCCGGCTGGGCCCCGTTCGAGCGGGACGAGTAGATGACACCCGCCACGGCGGACAGGAAGCCCATGTTGACGAAGATCCAGAAGTTGACCCGCTTCACCCGTACGCCGGACAGCATCGCCGCGGGCAGGTTGCCGCCGATGGCGTACACCTGGCGGCCGAACACCGTGCGGCGGGTGAGCAGGCCGTAGACGAGCACGAGCACGGCGAGCACGATCAGCACGATCGGCAGGCCCCGGGCGTGGGCGAGCTGCCAGGCGAACCACATGACCACGGCGCCGACCACCACGATCCGCAGGACGAACAGCGGGAACGACTCCACGGGCTGCTCGTGGCGCACCCGGGCGACCCGGGTCCGGAACACGCTCACCGCGTACCCGACCACGGCGAACGCGCCGATGAACAGTGTGAAGGCGTCGTAGCCCTGGCCGCCCAGCAGGCCGTTGAGGAAGCCGGCCGCGACCCGCTGGTACTCCTCCGGGAACGGCGAGAGCGAGATGTTGTCCAGCACGCGCAGCGTCAGGCCGCGGAACAGCAGCATGCCGGCCAGGGTGACGATGAAGGCCGGGATGCCGGCGTACGCGACCCAGAGCCCGTGCCACGCGCCGACCGCGACGCCCACCGCGAGCGCGGCCAGGACGCCGGCCCACCAGGGCATGCCTTCGCGGATGACCAGCACCGCCGAGACCGCTCCGGTGAGCGCCACCACCGATCCCACGGACAGGTCGATGTGGCCGCCGATGATCACGATGACCATGCCGATCGCGAGCACCAGGATGTAGGAGTACTGCAGGACGATGTTCGTCAGGTTGCCGGGGCTCAGCGAGACGCCGTCGGTGAGGACGGCGAACAACGCGACGATCACCACCAGGGCGATGTAGATGCCGCTCTGCCGCAGGTTGCCCAGGATCAGCGCGCGCGGGTCGCTGGTGCCGGTGTGCAGGGTCGCCGCCGCGCCGGTGTCCGGCGTGGCGACCTTCGTGGCGGGAGGAGGCTTCGTGCTGGTCATCGGACGAGATCCCTGTCCTTGGTCATGAGTTCCATCAGGTTCTCCTGGGTGGCCTCGGCCACCGGCGTCTCCCCGGTGATCCGGCCGGCCGCCAGGGTGTAGATGCGGTCGCACATGCCGAGCAGCTCGGGCAGTTCGGAGGAGATGAGCACGACGGCCTTGCCGTCGGCCACCAGCCGGTTGACGATCGTGTAGATCTCGAACTTCGCGCCCACGTCGATGCCCCGGGTCGGCTCGTCGAGGATCAGCACGTCCGGGTCGGTGAACAGCCACTTCGCCAGCACGACCTTCTGCTGGTTGCCGCCGGAGAGCTTGCCCACCACCGACATCACCGTCGGCGCCTTGATGTTCATGTCGCGCCGGCCCCGCTCGGCGACCTGGATCTCGCGGTTGCCGTCGATCCAGCCACGCCGGGCCAGCTTGTCGAGCGCGGCGGCCGAGACGTTGCCGCGGACGTCGTCGATGAGGTTGAGGCCGTAGTGCTTGCGGTCCTCGGTGGCGTACGCGATGCCGTTGGCGATGGCCTCGGCGACAGTGCGCGCCCGTACCTCACGGCCCCTGACGAACAGCCGGCCCCTGATGTCCCGGCCGTACGCCCGGCCGAACACGCTCATCGCCAGCTCGGTGCGCCCGGCGCCCATCAGGCCGGCGATGCCGACGACCTCACCGGCGCGCACGTGCAGCGACGCCCGGTCGACGACCAGGCGGTCCTGGGTCGGGTGGCGCACCGACCAGTCCTCGATCCGCAGCACCTCGTCGCCGGGCGTCACACTGCGGGTCGGGTAGAAGGCGGCCAGGTCGCGCCCGACCATGCCGCGGATGATCCGGTCCTGGGTGACGGCGCCGTCGGACATGTCCAGCGTCTCGACGGTACGGCCGTCGCGGATGACAGTGGTCGAGTCGGCGACGGCGGTGATCTCGCCTAGCTTGTGCGAGATCATGATGCAGGTGATGCCCTGGTCGCGCAGCCGGCGCATCAGGTCCAGCAGGTGCGCCGAGTCGACGTCGTTGAGTGCCGCCGTGGGCTCGTCGAGGATCAGCAGCCGCACCTTCTTGGACAGCGCCTTGGCGATCTCCACGAGCTGCTGCTTGCCGACGCCGAGCTGGATGACCGGGGTGACCGGGTTCTCGTGCAGCCCGACCGACCGCAGCAGCGCCGCGGCCTCCGCATTGGTCCGATGCCAGTCGATCAGCCCGCCGCGGCCGCGGCGCTCGTTGCCGAGGAAGATGTTCTCGGCGATCGACAGGTAGGGCACCAGGGCGAGTTCCTGGTGGATGATCACGATGCCGCGGGCCTCGCTGTCCTGGATCCCCCGGAACCCGACCGGCTCGCCGTCGAAGACGATCTGGCCGTCGTAGCTGCCCGCCGGGTAGACCCCGGACAGCACCTTCATCAGGGTGGACTTGCCGGCGCCGTTCTCACCGCAGATCGCGTGGATCTCGCCACGCCGTACGGCGAGCGAGACGTCCTGGAGCGCGGCCACGCCCGGGAAGGTCTTCGTGATGCCCCGCATCTCGAGGATGTGATCGCTCATGGGTATCCGTCCTGCTCGTGGTCGAGGTGTCCGGAGCGGACGGGCCCGGTGGCGCGGTGGCCGCCGGGCCCGTCGCCGCGCGGGTCAGCCGGCCCGTCCGGCGGCGACCTCCTGCTCGGTCAGGTAGCCGGAGTCGATCAGGACGGACTTGATGTCCTCCTTGTAGACGGTCTGCACCGGCAGCAGGAACGCGGGCACGACCTTGACGCCGTTGTTGTACGCCTTGGTCTCGTTGGCCTTCGGCTCCTCCTTGCGCAGGAACGCCTCGGCGGCGATGACCGCCTGCTCGGCCAGCAGCCGGGTGTCCTTGAACACCGTCGAGCTCTGCACGCCGTCGTTGATCAGCTTGACCGAGGCGACCTCGGCGTCCTGGCCGGTCACCACCGGCATCTTCTTGGCGCCGCCGCGGTAGCCGGCGTTCTGCAGCGCGGTGATGATGCCGCGGGACAGGCCGTCGAACGGCGACAGCACGCCGTCGACCTTGCTGCCGTCGTTGTAGCTGGAGGTGAGCAGGTCCTCCATCCGCTTCTGCGCGGTCTCCTGCTGCCAGCGCAGGATGGCGGCCTGCTCGATCTTGGTCTGCCCCGACTTGACCTTCAGCGTGCCGGCGTCGAAGTACGGCTTGAGCGTGTCCATCGCGCCGTTGAAGAAGAAGCCGGCGTTGTTGTCGTCCAGCGAGCCGGCGAACAGCTCCACGTTGAACGGGCCGGTCGCGGTGCCCTTGGCGCCGTCCTTGGTGAGCAGGCCGAGGCCGACCAGGAGCGCGTTGGCCTGCGCCACGCCGACCTTGTAGTTGTCGAAGCTGACGTAGAAGCTCACGTTCGGGCTGTTGCGGATGAGCCGGTCGTAGGAGATGACCGGGATCTTCGCGGCCGCGGCGGCCTGGAGCTGGCCGCTGAGCGCGGTGCCGTCGATCGGGGCGATGACCAGCACGTCCGCGCCCTGCGTGATCATCTGGTCGATCTGCTGCGACTGGGTCGGGATGTCGTCCCCGGCGTACTGCAGGTCGACCTTGTAGCCCTTGGCCTGGAGCTTCTCCTTCACCGAGTTGCCGTCGGCGATCCATCGTTCCGAGGTCTGCGTCGGCATCGAGACGCCGATCGTCAGGTCGCCGGGCTTGGCCGAGCTGGTGTCTCCGCCGCCTCCCGCGCCCTCGCCGCTGCAGGCGGCCAGGCTGATCGCGAGCGCGGCGCCGCTGACTGCGGCCAGGATTCGTCTGCGCACGAGCGTCCTCTCCCCTCCGTGGGCCCCTGTGACACAGGTAACCGTCAGGGCGAGTGTTAACGCTCACAAGTTGCCCCGTCAACCAATCGCGCGAAATGCGCATGTCTCTTTCTTGTAACAGAGACGGCGCTCCAGGTAGGACGCGACCGGACGTCGCGGGGGGGGGCCCAGCGGCCCCGCCCCCCCCCCCGGGGCGGCCGGGGCGGGGGCGGTGGGGGGGTATGGCGCTAAGCGGGCCGTTGCCCG
>NZ_JBXUOV010000110.1:0-19420 GCF_057196585.1 Micromonospora sp. ATLC20 | reverse complement strand
GGCCGTCGCCGCCGCGCGCGGCCAGCCGCTCGGCGAGCAGCAGGCCGACCGGCCCGGCGAGCCCGAGGGCGATCAGGCCCGCCGGTGCGGCCTCCACCCGGAGGTACGCCTCGAAGCGGTGCACCGGCGGCTCGGCCGCGGTGTCGGCGCGCACTGTGCAGCGGACCTCCCGCACCGGGGCGGGGAAGCCGCCGCCGGACAGCAGGTCCACCGGCCCGTCGACGGCGGCGGCGAGCAGCCCGGCCGCGTCGGTGATGCGGACCTCGGCGCCGAGCAGCGGCACCGTCTCCTCGTCCGGCCGTACCTCGGTCATCGGCAGCCCTCTCCTCGCGGCGGCGTCCGCTTCCCTCGCGTGGCGTCCGCCTCCGAGTCTGGCACCGGCCCGGCCGGGCGGCCACCGCTCAGCTCGCCTCGGCGAGCAGGCCGTCGACCAGGTCGCGGGGCAGCCCGTGGGTGTCGTGCAGCCAGTGGTAGTCGCGTTCGGTCAGCGGCCCGCGCTCCCGTACCCGGTCCACGATCGGCCGTCCGCGTCGAAGCAGTCCACGGAAGCGGCGTTCCTCGTCCACGAGCGTCGCGTGCAGCGAGCCGACGTCGACCGACCGCTCGTCGGGCCGCCTGCTCGGATCGGGCAGCTGGCGGAAGCGGCGCAGCGTGTCCCCGTACACCTGGGGTGGCAGGTCGTCCAGGGTGCGCGCGGGGTCGTCGCGCCACAACACTGTCAGCGCGCGGCGCAGCAGCCGCCGGAGCACGTACCCGCGGCCGGTGTTGCCGGGGCGTACCCCGTCACCGAGCACGACCACCGCGGACCGCAGGTGGTCGGAGACCACGCGCAGATCCCCACCGCGCAGGTCCCACCGCTCCCCCACCGCGTCCACCCACCGGCGCAGCCCGTCGCCGGTGAACACGGACCGGTCGCCGCGCAGCACCATCTCCAGCCGTTCCAGGCCCATACCGGTGTCGATGCTGGAGTGCGGTAGCGGCGTGAGCCGGCCGTCGGGGTGCCGGTGGTAACGCATCTGCACGTGGTTCCACACCTCCACCCAGCGCTCGTCGGTGCTCGGTGTGCCGGTGGGCGGGCCGTCGCCGGTCCACACGAAGATCTCCGAGTCGGGTCCGCAGGGGCCGGTCGGGCCGTTCGACCACCAGTTGTCCTCGCCCAGCGCCTCCACCGGGACGCCGAGCCCGGTCCAGGTGTCCCGCGCGGTGTCGTCCGGCCCTTCACCGTTGCCGCCGCCGAAGACCGTGGCGTGCAGCCTCCCCGCCGGGATGCCGAAGCCGTCGGTGAGCAGGTCGAAGCCCCAGCGCAGGCTGGTCGCGATGTCGTAGTCGCCGAGCGACCACGAGCCGAGCATCTGGAACACGGTCAGGTGGGTGTCGTCGCCGACCTCGTCCAGGTCCGTGGTGCGCAGGCACCGCTGCACGTTCGCCAGTCGCCGTCCGCCCGGGTGCGGGCGCCCCAGCAGGTACGGGGTGAGCGGGTGCATGCCGGACGTGGTGAACAGCACCGGGTCACCGGGCGGCGGAACGAGCGAACTCTCCGGCGCAAGCCGATGGTCGTGCCGCTGGTAGTGGTCGAGGAACGTCCGGGTGATGTCGTCGGGTGTCATGGCGGGTGCCTTCCGGGTACGGGTGACCGGACGGCCCGCCGCGCGTTTCACGGCGTCGACACGACGACGCCGGCGGACCGTTTCCGGTCGCCGGCGTGGGTGTGGGGCAGGTCAGGCGGCGGCAACCGGCGAGCGGGAAGCTCGCGCGGCTGCGGCGGTAAGACTGCGCCTGCTCTGCATACATCGACGGTAGCCGGGCCCGCACCGTCCCGCCCACCCCTTTTCCCGCGCGCCCCCGCGCCCCGCCCGCTCAAGGTCAACTCCACTCCCCCGAAATGGCGGGGTCACCGGCACTCGGATGCCGCCACTTCGCCGAGCTGGAGTTGACCATGCCTCCCGAAGAGCGGGTGGAACGCCATGGGTGTCAAAACGGGCCGGAGACACCCGTGGTGTTCCACCCGGGCGGGAGGTGGGCGGTGGGCGTCAGCGAGAGGGGGTGAGCAGGCGGCGGTAGAGGGCGTCGAGGTGTTCGGCCTGCGCCTCCCACGTCCACCCGGGCAGTGGCGAGTCCGGGCCCTCGTATGCGGCGCGGTAGCGGGCCGGATCCGCGAGCACCGTCCGGACGGCGCGGGCCAGGTCGGCGGCGTCGCGGGCGCGGAACACCTCGCCCTGCCCGGTGGCGCGGACCGTCTCGGCCATGGTGCGGACGTCGCTGACCACGATCGGCAGCCGCGCGTGCGCGTACTCGAAGAACTTGGTGATCAGCGCGATCTCGTGATTCGGCCAGTGGTGCAGCGGGATCAGCCCGACGTCGGCGGTGGCGAGGAACGCGACGAGCTGGCGGTGCGGCACGTACGGCAGCACGTGCACCCGGTCGCCCACCCCGTGCCGGGCCGCGCGGGCGACGACCTGGCGGACGTAGGCGGCCTCCGGGTCGGCGACGACGAGCGCCACGTGTACGCCGGGCAGCAGCGGCAACGCCTCGACCACCGTGTCCACGCCGCGCTGCACGGCCATCGCGCCGCTGTAGACCAGCAGCGGCGTGCCCGGGGGCAGACCGCAGCGCTCCCGCAGGTCAGGAGCGGGCAGATCGGCGGGCTCGGAGGCAGTCGGCCCGGAGGCGGACCGCTCGGGGGTGGTCGGCTCGGGGGCGGTCGGCTCGGGGGCGGTGGTGACCGGGGCGTTCAGCACCACGGTCGGGCGTTCGGGCAGCGCGTGGTCGCGTACCAGCAGGTCGGCGAGCGTGTCGGAGACGGTGACGACCGCGTCGGCGTGATCGACGTACTCGCGGACGTAGCCGAGGTGGGCGGGCAGCCAGCGGGCGTTGTCGCGACGCGGCCGCGCGCCGGGCAGCCACTCGTGCGCGTCCCAGACCAGCTTGGTGTCACGTCCGGCGGCACGGGCACGGTCCACCGCGCGGGCGGCCACGCCGAGCATCCGGAAGTCGTGCGCGTGGATCAGGTCGGGGCGCAGCTCGTCGACGACCGGTCCGGCGGCCCGTTCGTAGTCCCAGAGTCCCGGCTCCAGCCGCCGCCAGGCTCCGTCGCGCAGCCGGGCCCGCCAGTAGCGGACCTCGGCGTGCTCGACCGGCCGGCGGGCCAGCCGGGCCGCGCGCAGCGGCAGCCCGCCCCGGGCCACCAGTCGCGCCCGCAGTCCGGGCACGCCACGCAGGCGGGAGCCGCCGCGCGAACCAGCGTCACGGCCCGAAGCGGAGCCGTCGCCGCCCCCGAGACCGAGGTCGGCGGAGGCGCCGGGGCCAGGGACACCAGCGCTCGGGCGGGAGACGACGGTCGATGCGGTGGCGGGTGGAGTAGCGCGAGCGGCGGCGAGCGGCAGGACGCGTACCTCGGCGGCGCCGAGCCGCCAGCGGCGTTCGGCGTCGACGTGGGCGCAGCCGATCAGCGTGACGTCCCAGCCGGCCTCGGCGGCCGAGCGGGCCGCCTTCTGCACCCGCGAGTCACCGTCGATCGCGTTGTCGACGAGCATGACCACGCGCCGCATCGCCGTTCCACCCTTCACCCGTACGCCCGGACGGGCGCGAGTGTACGGGGACGCGGGACCGTCACGACGGCCGCGAAACCGGCTCTGAGCTGCGGTGACGCCGACTGTGCAGGCGATGGTCGGGTGCCGGCCGGTGAACGTTCACCGGCCGTGCACCGAGCGGGCGGGTCAGGCCGTACCGGAGGAGGCCAGCGCGGCCGGGGCGACCGGCTGCCGGCTGTCCTTGCGGTTGGGCAGCGACAGGCGGATCACCTTCCACCAGGCGGAGGCGACCTGCTTGGGCAGCGGGCCGGTGGTGTAGTGCAGGCCGTACCTGTCGAACAGCGCCCGTACCTGCGGGGCGACCTCCTGGTAGCGGTTGCTGGGCAGGTCGGGGAAGAGGTGGTGCTCGATCTGGTACGACAGGTTGCCGGTCATGATGTGCAGCAGCCGGCTGCCGCTGATGTTGGCCGAGCCGAGCATCTGCCGCAGGTACCACTCGCCGCGGGTCTCGCCCTCGATGGAGGTCTTCTCGAACGTCTCCACGCCGTTGGGGAAGTGCCCGCACATGATCACCGAGTGGCTCCACACGTTGCGCAGCAGGTTCGCGGTGAACGTGGCGGCGAGCGTGGACAGGAACGACGGGCCGGACAGCAGCGGGTGCACCACGTAGTCCTTGAGCACCTGGCGGCGGATCTTGCGCCCGACGGCCCTGGCCTTGGCCCGGAACTTCGGGTCCTTGAGCTTGCGCTGCTTGAGGTGGTCGCCGAGCTCCATGTCGTACGCGGCGATGCCGTACTCGAAGAACATGGCGTTGAGCAGGTTCCACAGCGGCTGGCCGAGGTGCATCGGGTGCCACGGCTGGTCCTCGTCGACGCGCATGATGCCGTACCCGAGGTCGTTGTCCTTGCCAACCACGTTGGTGTAGCGGTGGTGCAGCTCGTTGTGCGACTGCTTCCACTGGTCGGCCGGGGAGACGTGGTCCCACTCCCAGGTGGTGGAGTGGATCTTCGGGTCGCGCATCCAGTCCCACTGGCCGTGCAGGACGTTGTGCCCGATCTCCATGTTCTCCAGGATCTTGGCGACCGTGAGACCGGCCGTGCCGACGATCCAGGCCGGCGGGAACAACGAGAACAGCAGCACCGCACGGCTGCTCATCTCCAGTGTCCGCTGGGTCTTGACCACCTTGCGGATGTAGCGGGCGTCCCGCTCCCCCCGGTCGGCGAGGACCCGGTCCCGGATCGCGTCCAGTTCCTTGCCGATGATCTCGATGTCCTCGGCGCTCAGGTGGGCGATCGGGTTGACGGCCTTCTTCTGGATGACGGTCACGTGGGTGGCTCCTGTCAGAGATCGATGTCGCAGGTACCGGCGGCGGCCGACACGCACGTCTGGACCAGCACGCCGTCCCCCGGTACGGCAGTGGTGACGTCGCCGTTGCGCAGGTCGCGCACGGCGCCCTGACGCAGCGGTACGACGCAGCCGAAGCAGATGCCCATCCGGCACCCGGAAGGCATCAGCACCCCGGCGTTCTCCCCCGCGTCGAGCAGGGTGGTGGCGCCGTCGGACTCGACGGTCACGCCCGCCCCGGTGAAGGTCACCGTTCCCCCCTCGCCCGGCGTGATCACCGTCGGGCGGAACCGCTCGGTGTGCAACCGGTCGACGAGGCCGTTCGATGTCCAGTACCCCTCGACGGCGTCGAGCATGCCGATCGGCCCGCACGCCCAGGTCTCCCGGTCGAGGTGGTCGGGCACCAGGCCGGCCAGTTCGGCGACGTCGAGCAGGCCGTCGGTGTCGGTGTGCCGCTCGACCAGCCGCAGCGCGCCGCGGTCGGCGAGCGCGCGCAGTTCCGCACCGAAGATGACGTCCTCGCGGGTGGGCGCCGAGTGCACGAGCACCACGTCGGCCCGGTCGGCCAGCCCGGAGCGGAGCATCCCCATGACCGGGGTGATGCCGCTGCCGGCGGTGAGGAACAGGACGCGCTCGGGCGTCGCGGCGGGCAGCACGAACTCGCCCTGGGCCTGGTCGAGGTGCACGATCGTGCCGGGCCGGAGCCGGCGTACGAGGTAGTTGCTGACCTTGCCGTCGGGGATCGCCTTCACGGTGACGGAGATCCGGCCGCCGGGGGCGCCAAGCGGCGAGGTGAGCGAGTACGCGCGCCACTGGCGCACGCCGTCGACGTCCACGCCGAGGCGGATGTACTGCCCGGGCGTGTGGCCCTGCCAGGCGCGGCCGGGTTGGATCACCAGCGTGGCCGCGTCGCGGGTCTCCGAGCGGATCGCGACGATCTTGCCGCGCAGCGGGGCGCCCGCGCGCAGCGGCGCGATCAGGTCGAGATAGTCGTCCGGCAGCACGGGCGTGGTGACCGTCTCGGCCAGCCGCAGCAGCCTGTCCCGGAAGGTGACCTTCTGAGGGCGGCGGGAGGCAGTTGTGGTCATATGACCAGCGTGACCGCCCGATCGCATAACATCTTGACCGGCAAAGGTGAAACAGTCGCGGGTTTTTGTTCGGAGGGAACAACATGATGTCGGAGGCCGGCACGGGGCAGCGCGCCGCGCACCTCAACCTCGACGCCGGCATGGCCGCGACGCTGCGCGGCCGGCTGCCGGTGGTCGCCGAGCGGACCGTCTCCGCGATCACCGCCGAGGTGCCGGACTACTCCGGCGCGCTCACCGGCGCCATGCGGGCGAAGATCGAGAACGCGGTACGCATCGCCCTCGGCACGTTCCTCCAGCTCATCGAGGGTACCCAGGCGTTCGACCCGAGCACTCCCCTGGCCCCGGCGCTGGAGGCCGCGTACGCGCTGGGCAGCGGCGAGGCCCGCTCGGGGCGCAGCATGGACGCGCTGCTGGCGGCGTACCGGGTGGGCGCCAGGGTCGCCTGGCGCGAGGTGTCGACCACGACGGTACGCAGCGGGCTGGCCGCCGAGACGGTGGCCGAGTTCGCCGAGCTGATGTTCGCCTACATCGACGAGTTGTCCGCGGCGAGCGTGGCCGGGCACGCCGACGAGTTGGCCAGCGCCGGCCGGATGCGCCGCCGCAGCCTGGAACGGCTCACCCAGCAGTTGCTGGCGGGCGAGCCGGAGGAGTCGTTGCGGCGCAGCGCGGAGCGCGCCGACTGGCCGCCGCCGCAGACCCTGACCGTGGTGCTGCTGCCCCGCCGGCACCTGCGCGCGGTGCTGGCGCTGCTCAGCCCGTACACGCTGGAGAGCGGTGAGGACCTGCCCGGCATGAACCCGGTCGAGGAGCTGGCCGTACTGCTGGTGCCGGACATGCACGGCGGCCGGCGCCGCCAGCTCACCCGGCTGCTGCACGGGCACCGGGCGGTGCTCGGCCCGGCCCGGCCCTGGCACCGGGTCGCCGCGTCGTACCAGCGCGCCACCCGGGCGCTCGCACTCGACCTCGGCGAGGCGGACGCCGGGCCGGTCGACACCGAGCGCCACCTGGCGACGCTGCTGCTCAGCATGGACCCGGAGGCCCTGGCCGACCTGCGCGCGCAGGCGCTCGCGCCGCTGGCCGCGCTGCCCCCGGCCACCGCGCAACGGCTGGCCGAGACGTTGCGGTCGTGGCTGCTGCACCAGGGACGCCGCGACGAGGTGGCCGCCGACCTGTTCGTGCACCCGCAGACCGTCCGCTACCGGATGGGCAAGCTGCGGGAGCTGTTCGGCGACCGGCTGCACGACCCCGCCACGGTCCTCGACCTGACCATCGCTCTGGCCGTACCCCCGGAGCCGGAGGGGGCCTGACGCCGCGCCGGGGCGCACGGCCCGGTGCGGCCGGGACCTCCGGCCCTGTCCGCCCGCGACGGCGGCGGGCAGGGTCGGAAGGGGACGAGCAACCAGGAGGGCCGCCATGAACAGCTCATCGACCCGCACCGAGCAGGACCCGAGGGTACGGGTGCTGGAGGCGGCCGCCCGGCAGTCCCTGCACGCCCCGTCGGTGTTCAACACGCAGCCCTGGCGCTGGCGGGTCATCGACGACGTGCTGGAGTTGCGCGCCGACGCGGACCGGCAGCTCGCCCACACCGACCCGGACGGCCGGCTGCTGATGCTGAGCTGCGGGGCCGCCCTGCACCACGCGCGCGTGTCGCTGACGGCGGTCGGCTGGGCGGTCACCGTGGAGCGGCTGCCCGACCCGGCCGACCCGTCGCTGCTGGCCCGGGTACGTACCACCGGCCCGGCCGACCTGGACGTGCCGGCGGGCCGCCTGGTCGACGCCATTCCGCGCCGCCGCACCGACCGCCGGGCGTACGGGGATCGGCCGGTGCCGGAGGCGGTGCTGGGCCGGCTCGGCGACGCCGTGGAGGCCGAGGGCGCGCACCTGCACGTGGTCCGGCCGGACCAGATGCCGATGCTCGCCGTCTCCACCGGTCGCGCCGCCGACGCGGAGCTGGCCGACCCCGCGTACCGGGAGGAGCTGCACCGCTGGACCCATCGCCCGGAGGGCAGCGGCGACGGCGTGCCCGCCGCCACCGCCGTGCGGCCGTCCCCGCGCCGGGTGCCGCTGCGCGACTACGCCCCCGGCGGGGCGGCCGGGCTCAGCGCGGGCGCGGACTTCGACCGGGGCGCGGCGTACCTGATCCTGTTCGGCGAGTCCGACGAGCCGGCGGCCTGGCTGCGCGGCGGCGAGGCGCTGTCGGCGCTGCTGCTCACCGCCACCGCCGAAGGGCTGGCCAGCGCGCCGCTCAGCGACGCCGTGGAGCTGGCCTGGCCGCGCCGGATGATGCGCGACCTGCTGGCCGGCATCGGAGACCCGTACCTGGTGGTGCGCGTGGGCTGGGGCCCGGACGCGGAGCTGCCGCCGGCGCCGCGCCGCGCGCCGGCCGACGTGATCGAGGTGGTGGACCAGCCGCGGTGACCCGGCGCGGTCCGGCGGGCCGCCGCCGGCACGACGGTCGTCGTAGCCTCGGCGGGTGTGGAACCTCGACCCGGCCGATGCGTTCGTGGTCTTCGGCGACCAGGACTCCGGGTGCGTCTCGTACGGTGTGGAGTCAGCGGGCCGGCGCTGGTTCGTGAAGCGGGCCGGGACGCCCGCGGCGCGTGAGTCGCTGACCCGCGCGCTGGGCCTGCACGCCGCGGTCCGGCACCCGGCAGTGGTCCGGCCCGAGCTGGTACGTGACGGCACGGACGGCCCGACGCTGGTGTACCCGTGGTGCGACGGCGTCGTGCTCAACCACGCCACCACCGGCGGCGGCAGCGACCGGAGCGGGCTGGCCCGCTTCCAGCGGCTGCCGGTCGCCGAGGTCCGCGCGGCGCTGGCAACGATCCTCGACGCCCACCTGGCCGTGAGCGCGGCCGGGTATGTCGCGGTCGACCTGTACGACGGATGCTTCCTCTACGACTTCGACGCCCACCGGATGCGGCTGATCGACCTGGACGAGTACCGCCCGGGGCCGTTCGTGCTCGACTCCGACCGGCTGCCCGGCTCCCGTCGTTACCTGTCGCCCGAGGAGCTGACCCGGGGCGCGACGATCGACGAGCGCACCACGGTCCACGCGCTGGGTCGTACGCTGCACCACCTGCTCGACGGCCCGTCCGGCTGGCGGGGCACCGCCGCCGAGCGCGCGGTCGCCGACCGGGCCGGCCGGTCCGATCCGGCGGAGCGGTACGCCACTGCGGCCGCGATGGTTCGGGACTGGCGAGCCGCCTGATTCGCCGGCCTCGTCAGGCCGGGTCTCGACGCCCCGCGCCCACCCTTGCGGGTAACTTTCCGTTACAGCAGCCCGAGTCGGCGGCGAATCACGGAGGGTGACGGAGATTTCCGGGGTCGAATGGGTTGAATTGTCCGCCACATGCTCCTGAACAGCGGCGATGCGCGGCGAGCCGAGAGCTGGACGCATACCCCATCGCGCCCTTTGCTCTGCAGCCACGTACGCAGCAGTGGCCGTCAGTCACCGATGCGCCGATGGCTGCAGAGCAAAGGGCGCAGGGTGAGTTCCGCCCCGGAGCCGCGGAGGTTACTTTCGGTGACGGCCGATCCAGGCGGCGGCCGGACCCCGGCACGACCGGATCCCGCCCGATCGGGCGCGTGCAACCAGGCCGCACACGATCGAGCCCGGTGCGACCAAGCCCCGACGGGGTGGCGCCACGTTCGGCGGCGGGAGGCGAGGCGCCGCACCGGCGGATCAGCGGGCCGGCAGCGACAATTCCGCATAGTCCACTGTCGGCACGGCCCGGCGCCGAACATATTCACGTCTATCTGTTGACGCGTACGGGATCGACGACAATCATTACTCTCGCTGGATCGACGTACCATGAATGTCGGATCTGGTGGCATTTCTTACCCCTCGACGGGATCGCGCCGGGACCGCGATTCCGCCGGGCGACCATGCCCGGCGCACGCCCGGCCAATCCTATCGAGTCGCTAGGAATTGTCGCCGCTCGCCCGAGGAGTCCGCCGGTGGACGGGAACGACGACGCTCCCGCACCGAGCCCGCCGAGGCCGGTGCAGAACGGCTCTGAGCTGCCCGAACAGCTCGCCTTGCACGGCGGACAGCCGGTGCGGCGTACGCCCTGGCCGACGTACGACAAGGGCGCGGTGTTCGTGCACAGCGAGGACGAGGACGCGGCTATTCGCGCCGTCCGCAGTCACCTCTACTTCCGATATGACCACCGGCCGCCTAATGAAACCGAATGCGGGCGGTTCGAGGACGAACTGTGTCGTTATTTCGGCACCCGGCACGCGCTGGCCGTTTCCAGCGGTACCGCCGCGCTGGCGCTCGCCCTGATGGGCGCCGGAGTGCCACCGGGCTCATTGGTGGCCTGCCCCGGATTCACTTTCGTCGCCACCCCCAGCGCCATTGTGCTGGCCGGTTGCCGGCCATTCCTGGTCGAGGTGGACGACGACCTGCGGATGGACCTCGACGACCTGCGCCGCCGGTGGCGGCCGGAGATCCGCGCCGTCATGGTCGTCCACATGCGCGGCTTCGCCGCCGACGTCGAAGCGCTGGCCGCGTTCGCCGCCGAGATGGGCGTGCCGCTCATCGAGGACGCGGTGCCGGCGCTCGGCGCCGAACTCAACGGGCGCAAGCTCGGCACGTTCGGCGCCGCCGGGGCGTTCAGCACCCAGTCCGACAAGGCGCTCAACTGCGGCGAGGGCGGCTTCCTGATCACCGACGACAGCACCCTGTTCGCGCGGGCGGTGGCGCTGTCCGGGGCGTACGAGGGGCGGCTGGGGCGGCACTTCCCGCACGGCGAGCCG
The DNA here is from genome assembly GCF_057196585.1 of Micromonospora sp. ATLC20. NCBI lineage: Bacteria > Bacillati > Actinomycetota > Actinomycetes > Micromonosporales > Micromonosporaceae > Micromonospora > Micromonospora sp. ATLC20. The sequence goes on along the minus strand of NZ_JBXUOV010000110.1, from coordinate 8,697 downwards.
CCGCTGACCGGCCTGGACCTGCCGCTGCTGAGCCTGCGGATGGACGAGATCCGCGCGGCCCTGCTGCGCGCCGAACTGACCCGGCTGCCACAGCGGCTCGCACTGTTCCACCGCAACTACGCGCACGTCAGCGCCGCCCTGGCCGGGCTGCCCGGGATCGCGGTGCGGCGGCCGGTCGCGCCCGGGGCGTACCTCGGGGAGGCGTTCGTGTTCCGCGTGCCCGGCGGCGACGCGGGCTGGGGCGACGCCGGCTGGTTCGCCCGCGCGCTGCGGGCGGAGGGGATCGACGCCCGCAACATCGGCGCGGACGACGACCTCAACGTGCGGGCGTTCTGGAACTGGCGGTTCCTGTACGACAGCGCCGACCCGGGCGAAATCCGCGCGACGCTGCCTCGTACCGCGCGGCTGCTGACCGAGACCGTCGACGTGCCGCTGTCGTCGAACCTCACGCCCGGGGACTGCGACGACCTGGTCCGCGCGGTTCGCAAGGTGGCCGCCGCCCGTGAGACCGCGCTGGTCGGGTCGTGACCGGCGCGCACACTCCGGCCCGGCCGCTGCCCCGGCTCGCGCTGGCCGGGCTGCTCGGCGGACTGTTCACCGGCTACCTCGGACTGACAGCGGTGATCCCGGTGCTGCCCGGCTTCCTGCGCGAACGGCACGACGCCGGTGACCTGACAGTCGGCGTGGTGGTCACCGTGACCGCGGTGACCGCGCTGCTGGTCCGGCCGGTCGCGGGCGCGCTCGCCGACCGGCACGGCCACCGCACGGTGATGCTGGCCGGGGCGCTCGTGGTGGCCGGTGGCGGCCTGCTCTACCTGGCCCCGCTGGGCGTGCCCGCGCTGGTGGCGGTCCGGCTGCTGCTCGGTGCCGGTGAGGCGGCGCTGTTCACCGCCGGTGCGGTGTGGATCGTGCAGCTCGCCCCGCACGAGCGGCGCGGCCAGCTCATCGGCCTGTACGGGGTGAGCATGTGGGGCGGCATCTCCGCCGGCACGTTCCTCGGCGCCACCGTGCAGCAGGCCGGCTATCAGGCGGTGTGGCTGCTCAGCGCGGTCGCCCCGGCGGTCGGCGCGGCGCTCGTCGCGCTGGTGCCCGCGCCGGCGCGTACCGCACCCGCGGCGAAGGGCGCCGGGCTGCTGCTGCGCCCGGCGCTGCTGCCCGGCATCGCGCTCACCTTCGGCGCTGCCGGGTACGCGGGTCTGGCCGCGTTCGTCGTGCTGCACCTGGACGCGCGGGGCATCGGCCACGGCGTGGTGGTGCTGAGCGTCTTCAGCGCCGTGTACGCAGGCACCCGCCTGGTCATCGGGCACCTGCCGGACCGGCTCGGCCCCCGCCGGGTCGCCACCTGGTGCGGGGTGGGCGAGGCGGTCGGTCTGCTGGTCATCGCGGTAGCGCCGAACCTGCCGGTGGCGGTGGCCGGCAGCGTGGTGATGGGCGTCGGATTCTCCCTGCTGCACCCGTCGCTGGCGCTGATGGTGATGAACCGCACCGACCCGGCGCGGCAGGGCGCGGCGATCGGGGCGTACACCTCGTTCTGGGATCTGGGTCTGGCGGTGTGGGGGCCGGCGACCGGCCTGGTCGCGGCCGGTCTCGGCTATCCGGCGGTGTTCGTCGCGGGCGCGGCCGGCGCGGCGGTCGCCGCCGCGATGGCGCTGCGCATCGGCCGGGTCGCGCCCGCGCCGGCTCCGGCGGAGGTACGCGCGGCATGAGCGCACCGGTGACCGTCCTGAGCGTCAACGGCTGGTGCCGCAACGGCAGCACCATCATCGGCAACGTCCTCGGCGAGGCGCCCGGTGTGGTGCACGTCGGTGAGCTGCACTTCCTGTGGAAGAACTCGACCGGGCGCGGCGTGAACGACAGGTGCGGCTGCGGCGCCGCGCTGACCGGTTGTCCGCTGTGGTCGGCGGTACTGCCGCTGGGCCGTCCGGCCGGGATGTCGGCGGACGCGCACGCCGCCGAGGTGATCCGCCGGCAACGGGCCCGGCTGCGGACCCGGCACACGTGGCGGGTGCTGCGCCGGGGGGCGTACGACGCGGACACCCGGGCGCACGCCGACCTGCTCGGCGCGGTCTACCGGGAGGTGGCCGCGCGCACCGGCGCCCGGGTCATCGTGGACAGCACCAAGATCCCCGGCGAGTCGGCGTTGCTGCCGCACGTGCCGGGTGTCGAGGCGTACTGGCTGCACCTGGTGCGCGACCCGCGCGCGGTGGCGCACTCCTGGCGGGAGCCGAAGGAGTACGTCTACGCGATGTCGGCGGCGCGCAGCACCGCGTACTGGCACGGGTTCAACCTCGCGTCGGCGGCGATAAACAGGCGTCACCCGGACCGGTCGGCGTTCCTGCGCTACGAGGACTTCACCGCCGACCCGGCCGGCGCGATCGGTGACCTGCTGAAACTGGTGGGCGTCGACCCGGCGGCCAACCCGGTACGGGACCGGAGCGTCGAACTGCGCGGCAACCACACGGTCACCGGCAACCCGGACCGCTTCCGGACCGGCCGGACCGTCATCCGGGACCGCGACGACGGGTGGCGGCGCACGCTGACCGGCCGGCAGCGGCTCGCAGTGGCGGCGCTGGCCTGGCCGCTGTCCACCCGATACGGCTACCGGTCCGGCGGGCCGGCCGGCGACCCGGCGTACCCCGGCGCGGCGGCCCGCGTCGGCGAGACGGAGAGGTGAGGACGTGGATCTGGGGCTCAAGGGCCGGGTGGCGCTCGTCGCCGGCGGCACGAGCGGCATCGGGCTGGCCTGCGCGAAGGAGTTCGCCGCGGAGGGCGCGCACGTCGCGGTCTGCGGGCGTGACCCGCAGCGGCTGGCCGCCGCCGAGCGGGAGCTGACCGCGGTGGCCTCGGGCCGGGTCAGCGCGACCGGCGTGGACCTCACCGACACCGGCGCCGCCGCCCGCTGGGTGGACCGGGTCGCCGCCGAACTGGGCGGCGTGGACGTGCTGCTGGTCAGCGGCGGCAGCCCGCCCGTGGGCACCGCCACCGGTTTCGGCACCGACGACTACCGGGCGGCCGTCGACCGGGTGCTGCTGCCGGCGGTGGCGGTGTCGCTCGCCGCGCTGCCGCACATGCGCGCCGCGGGCTGGGGCCGCCTGCTGCTGGTGGCCTCCGAGACCGCCTGCGTGCCGATCGGCCCGCTCGTGCTGTCCGGGGTGACCCGGGCGGCGCTGGTCCGCTTCGCCCAGGGCCTCGCCGTCGACGTGGGCCGCGACGGCATCACCGTGAACGTGCTTGCGCCCGGCGGGGTGCGGACGCCGCCGATGGAACGCGCCGCGACCCGGCTCGCCGGCGCGGACGGCGACGTCGAGGCGCGGCTGGCCGCGATGGGCCACCACAGCGCCGTCGGCCGGCTGGCCCGGCCCGAGGAGGTCGCCGCGGTGGCCGCGTTCCTGGCCGGCGAACGCGCGTCGTACGTGACCGCCGGGGTGCACCTGATCGACGGCGGCGCTGCCGCCACCGGCCCCGACCTGCCCCACCTCACCGGCGTCCGCAAGGACACCTACGCCTGACCCACCGACCGCCGCACAAGGGAGTGCCCATGTCCACGACCAGCCGGTTCACCGAGCGGGACGTCTCCGAGTTCTTCGACCAGACCACGCAGACGTACCTCAGCTTCTGGGACAGCGAGGGCGTGCTGCACACCGGCTACTTCACCGGCGAGGACGACGCCGACTACCACGCAGCAGCCGACCGGACCTCCGACATCCTGGCCGCCGACGCCGGGATCGACGCCTCGGCGAACGTGCTCGACGTCGGCTGCGGCTGCGGCAACTTCCTGCTGCGCCTGGCCGAACGCACCGGATGCCGGGGCGAAGGGCTGGACCTGAGCATCGAGCGGGTGCGCTTCGCCGAGCAGCGGCGCGCCGAGCGGGGTGCTGCGCTTCCCGTGTCGTTCCGGCACGGCTCGGCCACCGCGCTGCCGTTCGACGACGGCACGTTCACGCACGTGGTCAGCCAGGACGCGCTGTTCCTGGTGCCGGACAAGCCGCGCAGCCACGCCGAGATGTTCCGGGTGCTCGCCCCCGGCGGGGTGCTCGCGGTTTCCGACTTCCTCCAGCCCACCGAGCGGATCGGCGAGGCGGCCCGCCGGCACGTCTACGACCGGGTGCGCTGGAACGACGGCTACTCGCTCGACGGCTACCGCCGGGCGCTGACCGGGGCCGGATTCGTGGACGTGGTCGCGCGCAGTCTCGACGCGCACATCAGGCAGACGTACCGGGTGCTGGGCCGCACCGCCCGGGAGCGTGCGGAGACGACGGCGGACGAGGCGGCGCGGACCTGGATCCTCGGCTTCGCCGACTCGTGCGACAAGATCCAGGCGGCGATCGACAGGGGCGAGTTCGGCTGGGGCATGTTCGTCGCCCGCAAGCCGGCCTGAGGGAGGGACAGCAGATGTCGCAGCGCACCGACACCGTGAAGCGGACGATCGCCGAGGTGGTCGCCGAGCGGAAGACGCAGATGTCGCCCGGCGCGACGTTCGTCGAGGCGTTCGCCAAGGACGGCTTCGACACCAGCGTCGACTACGACGTGACGATCACCGACTCGCTCACCAGTTCCCGGCGCAAGCCCCGCTACCCGTCGCGGAACATGCTCAAGGTGGTGGACCTGTCCCGGGATCCGCAGGACTACTACTGGCACGAGAGCCCGCCCCGCCCGGACGACCCGGCGGTGGACGGCGCGGACCTGCGCCGGGAGGCGGCCAACCACTTCCACCGCTCCCCCATCCCGCCGCTGCTCACCACCACCGCGTGGGTGCAGGTGCCGGACACGCTGTGGGAGGACCCGGTCAGCTTCGCGCAGTTCATCGACTACCGGCTGGTGGTGCGGCTCGCGACGGCCGAGAACCACACCATCCTGCGCGGCGAGGGCGGGCTGCTGACCATGCCGGACCTGGGCCGGCTCACCGACCCGGGGCCGTTCGCGTCCACCGTCCTGGCCGCGTGCAACGAGGTCGAGCAGATGGGCAGCACCGCCGACGGACTGATCATCAACCCGGCCGACTACTACCGGCTGCTGGGCAGCGGTTCGCTGATGCGGGACGTGGAGGACAACGGCGTGTTCATCGTGCGTACCCGGCTCGTCGACCCGGGCACCGCGATCGTCGGGGACTTCGGCCACGGCGCGCTGCTGTTCGACGCCGGCCGCTCCACCATCGGGTTCGCGGAGCCGCCGCCGGGCACGTTCGCCGAACCCGGGGTGGCGTTGCGCGCCGAGATCTGGGAGCGGGTCGTGGTGAACCTGCCCACCTGCTTCTTCGTCGTGACGCTCTGACCGGCGGCGATTGATGACGACGCCGGGCCGTACCGACCCCGACGTGCTGGTGGTCGGCGCGGGCGTGGTCGGCCTGTGCTGCGCCTGGTTCCTGCGCCGCGCCGGGCTCAGCGTGACGGTGGTGGACCGGGGCGAGGTCGGCGACCCGGCGGCCTGCTCGGCCGGGAACACCGGTTTCGTCGGCACCCAGGGCTCGGCGCCGCTGGCCGAGCCGGGGGTGCCGGCCACCGGGATCCGCTGGCTGTTCAGCCCGGAGAGCCCGTTCGCGGTCCGGCCCCGGCTCGACGGCGCGCTGCTGGCCTGGCTCTGGCACTTCCGCCGGCACTGCACCGAACGGCACGCCCGCGCCGGGTTCGAGACGCTGCTCGCGCTCAAGCAGCGCAGCCTCGCGCTGCTGCGCGAGATCTGCGCCGAGGACGAGCTGGCCGGGACGCTCACCGAACGCGGCATGATCCTGGCCTGCCACACCGAGCAGGGGTACGCGAAGGCACGCCGGACGATCCCGGCGGCGACCGAGCGTGGCGTGCCGCTGCGGGAGCTGGACCGGGCCGAGCTGGCCCGGCTGGAACCCGGCGTCGACTTCGCGGTGGCCGGGACGCTGCTCAACGAGGAGGGCGCCGCGCTGCGCATCCCGGCGTTCCTGGTGGCGCTCGCGGCGGCGCTGCGGGCCCGGGGCGTGGACGTCGTCACCGGCGCGGAGGTACGCGACTTCGAGGTGACCGGGCGGCGGGTACGCGCGGTGCGCACCACCAGGGGCGAGCTGCGCCCGGCCGAGGTGGTGATCGCCGCCGGGGTGTGGTCGGCGGCGTGCGCCCGGATGCTCGGTGTCGGGCTGACACTGCAACCGGCGAAGGGTTACACCGTCACGCTGCCCGCCGGGCCGGGCACGCCCACCCGGCCGGTGCTGCTCAGCGAGGGCAAGGTCGCGGTGATGCCGCTGGGTGACCGGGTACGCGTCGGCGGCACGCTGGAACTGTCCGGGCTGGACACGTCGATCTCGCCGCGCCGCGTCGACGGGATCCTGCACACCGCGCGGCGGTACCTGCCGGCACTGGACACCGGCCGCCGGCTGGACGTGTGGAGCGGCCTGCGCCCGTGCACCCCGGACAGCCTGCCGCTGATCGGGCGGGCCGGCGGCTACGACAACGTCAGCGTGGCCACCGGGCACGGCCACATCGGGATGGGCCTGGCACCGGCCGGGGGGCAACTGCTCGCCCAGCTCGTCTCCGGCGCCGAGCCGGACCTGCCGCTGGAGACGTTCGCCGTGGACCGCTTCCAGAGGGGGATCTCGTGAACGACCGGCCGGAGATCGGCGTGCTCTGCCTCGACACCAGCTTCGACAAGATCCCCGGGCACATCCGCAACCCGGACACGTTCGACTTCCCGGTGCGCTACCGGGTGGTCGAGGGCGCCACCCCGCGTCGGCTGGTCCGCGAGGCCGACCCGACGCTGCTGCGACCGTTCGTCGACGCGGCCCGCGATCTGGAGGCGGCCGGGGTCGCCGGGATCACCGGGGCGTGCGGGTTCCTCGTGCTGTTCCAGGCCGAACTCGCCGCCGCCGTGCGCGTGCCGCTGTGGTCGTCGAGCCTGGTGCAACTGCCGATGGTGCACCGGCTGGTCGGGCGTCCGGTCGGGCTGCTGGTCGCCGACGAGGCCGCGCTGACGCCGCGTCACCTGGCCGCGATCGGCGCCGCCGACGTGCCGGTGGCGGTCACCGGCATGGCCGGGCAGCCGGAGTTCCGCGAGGTGATGCTGGAGGGGCGGCGCGACGCCCTCGACGTCGAGCGGCTGGCCGCCGAGGTGGACGGGCGGGTCGACGCGCTGGCCCGCGCGCACCCTGAACTGGGGGCGATGGTCGTCGAGTGCACCGACCTGGTGCCGTTCGCCCACCGGATCCAGGCGCGGCTGGGGGTGCCGGTGTTCGACATCGTCACGCTGACCACGATGGCGTACGCGAGCCTCACCCGGCGGCCGTACCACCGGAAACAGCGCGGACCGCAATGAGGAGCTGTCGGAAAACTGCGCCGGAAACCGCCGGTTTCGTACCCGGCCGGGGCGCAACGACAACGGGCGACCCGCTGACGTGCGGCACTTCCGCCGATTAGTCAATAATTGCGGCCGGAAGAAGTGGGCGACCGGCTGGAATAACTGTTCCGTGGGCGCGCTCCCGGGCTCCTGAATCGACGCAGAGTGAGCCGATGGTGGCAGTTTCGGCAGGCCGTCGCCGCGGTCAGCCGCACCAGTCGTAACCGGGCGCACGGCGGGTGCGGTGCGCCCGCAACGGGACGCCGGAGGTGGCGGCGAGCACCGCCCGCCGCGCGGTCGCCTCGATCCGCCGGCTGTCCGCCCCGGTGAGGCCGATCTGGTTGAGCAGACACCGCAGCGGGGTGGTCAGTTCGTCCGGCCCACCGGCCACCGGAACGATCCCCGACCGGCGCAGCACCCCGGTCCACCGCGCCACCCAGCCACGCCCCTCGGCGAGCAGCCCGGCCACGCCGCGCAGCCGCGCCGGCACCCCGGGTGGCGGCGACCGCAACCACTCCACGCAGTGTGGACAGGCGTCCGGTCCGGCCGGCGCGGCGGCTGCCGAGCCCGGGTACGCGGCGGCGACCCCGGCGCACAGGAACGTGGCGAGGGCGAGGTCGCAGCCTGTCCGTATCCGCGCCGGGCGGGTGGCGGTCGCCGCGATGATCTCCAAAGCGAGCGCGCTGGACTGCTCCCGCAGGTCGGTGTGGCGTACCGGAAGCGCGCCGGGCTCGGGGCACACGGTCACCGGCCGGCCGGCGCTGCGGCCCGCGAGCACGAGACCGGCCAGCCGGGCCCGGACCACGCCGGGGTCGGTGCAGCGGCCGTGCACGTGGACGTCGGCGGAACCGCGCCGATCGTAATACCAGCCGGTAACCTCACCGCTCCGGTGCATACCCGAAAAGAGCGGACCGATACCCCTCGTCAGAAAGGAGTCGGCATGGGTCGAACGGCCCGGTAACGGACAGTGCAACAGCACCCAGTCACCGGTTTCCTGACCTCGTTTGCGCATGGGCGAACCCTTTCCGCGAAACACCGCGACCAGTGTCGATCGCCGGCCCGTCGTCGACAGTGGGGGAAACCCCACATTGCATCGGGGCGTTAGGGTCGTGGCGTCAACAACCGTCGATTACGCCGGTATCCGGCGCAACGGCGCGCCCGCCCGGCGCCGCGCCGTGCAGCGGCACATCATGGACAGCGACGCCCGGGCGGAGCAGGCCGGGGTCGGGCGCCCGCCCGGCGCACGTCCCGAAAGGATGCAGGTGTCCGATGGCGAGCCTCGACGACGACCCGGAGGGAGCCGAACCGGCGTCGTTCGTGGGCCGGGCAGCCCCGCTGGCGGCGGCGCGCCGGGCCGTCACCGCGGCGGCCGACGGCACGTCCACCGTCCTGGAGCTGCCC
>NZ_JBXUOV010000109.1:0-19574 GCF_057196585.1 Micromonospora sp. ATLC20 | reverse complement strand
TCAAGCGCTACATCGTCCGCGAGGTCCACACCGCCCTCCTCGCTGACTTCACCACCCTCAACACCCCTTGACTTCTATAGGAGCATCCCCTCCTTGTCGCGTTGATCATGAGGTTGGCGGCGGTTCCGCCTCCGGTTTGTCGCCGTCAACCTCATGATCGACGGGGTGGGGTGGGAGGTGGGCGGGTGGGTGCGGAGAATGGGGGCGGGGTGTTGGGAGGGAGACTGTGCGGGTGGCGGGTGAGGACGGGCGGGAGTTGCGGGCGGACTGCTCGCGCTGCGCCGGAGTGTGCTGCGTCGCTCCCGCGTTCACCGCGTCGGCCGACTTCGCCATCGACAAGCCCGCCGGGCGGCCCTGCCCGAACCTGGGCGCCGACTTCCGCTGCGGCATCCACACCGAGCTACGGCAACGCGGCTTCCCCGGATGCACCGTGTTCGACTGCTTCGGCGCCGGCCAGCACCTCACGCAGCACACGTTCGCCGGCCGCGACTGGCGGGCCGACCCGGCCACCGCACAGCGCATGTTCGACAGCTTCGCCGTGCTGCGGCCGCTGCACGAACTGCTGTGGTACCTGACCGAGGCGGTACGCCTGGCCCCGCCCGGCCCGCTGCGCGACGAGCTGACCACCGCGCTCGACGAGACCGGCCGGCTCACCGACGCCACTCCCGACGACCTGCTCGCCCTCGACGTCGACGCACACCGGGACCGGGCCAACCGGCTGCTGTCCCGTGCCGCCGACCAGGCCCGCGCCGGGCGGGCCGGGCCGGACCGGCGGGGCGCGACGCTGATCGGGGTGGACCTGCGCCGTACCCCGCTGACCGGGGCGAACCTGCGCGGCGCCTGCCTGATCGGCGCCGACCTGCGGGGCGTACGCCTCGGCGCCGCCGACCTGACCGGCGCGGACCTGCGCGGGGCCGACCTGCGCGGCGCGGACCTGGGCGAGTGCCTGTTCACGCACCAGTCGCAGCTCGACGCTGCCCGCGGCGACCACCGCACGGTCCTGCCGCCGGGCCTGCGCCGCCCGTCCCACTGGTCCCTGACGCTGACCCCGACGCGCCCCCAGCCGCGCCGGCGCCACCCCCGACCCCGACCCCGACCCCGCTGACGCTGAACCCGGCCCGCCCGCGCATCGGCACCCGCACCCGCACAGGGGCGATCAAGGAGTTTGTGTCCGGCTCGGGGCCGGATCGGGACACGAACTCCTTGATCACGGCGAGAAATGGGGCGCGGGTGGGAGGACGGCGAGTGCGGGGGGCGGGTTTGGTGGGGGTGGGGTCGGGTAGGCCGCGCGAACGACTGTTGGCCGAACGGGAGGGGCCCCGGTGGGATATCGGGCACGCGACGGTGCGGAGCCGGTCGACCCGGCACACGCCGAGGACGAGGCCGGGCAGGTGCCGCTGGTGCAGACGGCCGCGGACACCGACGTGCCGGCGCCCGCTCCCGGTGCGCCGAAACCGGACGAGGTGACCGAGGACGACGGATCCGGCATGGCGGGCGGCGCCTCCGGCAGCAGCTCGGGCGGCTCCTCGATGCCGACCCACCCGGACGCGGCCCGCGGACGGGACGCCGCCGGCTGAGCGAGCGCGCGCACTGGCCGGACACCAGGCCACCCGAACGTTTGCCGTCACCCGCTGCGGGCAGGAGTGCGACATGACCAGTGAAGAGTCCTTCGGCCGCGCGGCCGGCGACGAACCCGACGGCGCGACCGCGTACGAGGCGTCCCTGCGCCCGCCGGGCGAATCCCTGCACACCACCGACGACACCGGTGACGACTTCGCCGACCTGCCCGCCGAGGACCGGCGCTCGGCACGCGAGGTCAGCCGGGCCGGTTACGACGTCGATGCGGTCTCCGGCACCGGCGACCCGTCCGAGGAGCCGGAGGAGATCGAGGAGGGCCGGCCGCTGCGCTGACGCGCACGCGGGGTGTCGGCCGGGCCGGCGCCTCGCGCCTCGGTCATGCCCCGGTTCGCCAGCGCGTCGGCGCGCTCGTTCTCCGGGTGCCCGTTGTGGCCCTTCACCCACAGCCACGTCACGTCGTGCCTGGCGCAGGCCGCCTCCAGCGCCTGCCACAGGTCGGCGTTCTTCACCGGCTGCTTCGCGGCGGTCAGCCAGCCGTTGCGCTTCCACGCGTTCAGCCAGCCGGTGATGCCGTTGCGCACGTACGTGCTGTCGGTGTGCAGCCGTACCGTGACCGGGCGGGTCAGGCTCTCCAGCGCCCGGATCGCGGCGGTCAGCTCCATCCGGTTGTTCGTGGTCGGGGTGGCCTCGCCGCCGCACAGTTCCCGCTCGTGCCCGCCCCAGCGCAGCACCGCGCCCCACCCGCCGGGCCCGGGATTGCCGCTGCACGCGCCGTCGGTCCAGATCTCCACGACCCGGCCGGTCTCCGCCTCCGCCATGCCCGGCAACCTACCGGGTACGCGGGCACGCGGGACCACCCGACCCGCCGCGCCCGGCTAGCGTGCCGGGATGACCACTCCCCCGGACTTCGCCACGCTCTGCAACTTCCGTGACCTCGGCGGCCGGCGGACCGGCGACGGCCGCACCGTCGCCCGGGGCCGCCTCTACCGCTCCGACTCGCTGGCCAAGCTCGCCGGTGAGGATCTGGAACGGTTCGCGGCGCTCGGCGTGCGCACCGTGATCGACCTGCGGTATCCGTGGGAGATCGCCGACCGCGGCCGGGCCCCGGAGAGCCTCGGCGTCACCTGGCACAACCTGAGCATCGAGCACCGGCCGTACGTGCAGGCCGACATCGACCCCGACGTGGACCCGTGGCGCTACCTGGCCGACCGGTACGCCGAGGTGGCCGAGGACGGCGTGGCCGAGCTGCGCCGGGCGATCGAGGTGATCGCGGACGGCGAGCACCCGCTGGTGTTCCACTGCGCGTCCGGCAAGGACCGCACCGGGCTGCTCGCCGCGCTGGTGCTGTCCCTGCTCGGCGTGGACGACGACCAGATCGCGGCGGACTTCGCGCTCACCGAGCACGCCACCGACCGCCTGGTGGCCGAGTGGCGGGACCGCAACGGCGGCGCGACGCCTGGTTGGCCCGCGTACGGGCGGGCGCCGGCCGAGATCATCCGGCTGGTGCTGGCCGACCTGCGGGCCGCGCACGGTTCGGTGCACGGGTACGTGACCGGCCGGCTCGGCGTCGGCGAGAAGACGATCGACGCGTTGCGCGCCCGGCTGCTCACCGACGGCACGCACTCGCTGCCCAGCCAGGGCACCACCGGCAGTACGCCGACGCCGGCAGCCCGGTAGAGCACCGCCGGCCGCCGATACCGGGCGCGGTCGCCGTTCCCACGAAAAGCAGACGACGCCGCTGCCACGGTCTGGCACGCTGCGGGATCGTGGACACGCGGTGGGACGGCCTGCGGGCCGAGGTACGGGCGACGATCGGCGAGCTGGTCTCCTCCGGGCGGGAGACCGGTGTGCAGGTGGCCGCCTACCTGGACGGGGTGGCGATCGTCACCGAGCAGGCCGGCCTGGCCGACACCACCACGGGCCGGCCGATGACCGCCGACACGCCCGTGCACGCGGTCTCCACCGGCAAGGGCCTCACCGCCACAGTGGTGCACGTGCTGGCCGAGCGGGGACGCCTCGACTACGACCTGCCGCTCGCCGCGGTGTGGCCGGAGTTCGCCCGGCACGGCAAGGACGGCATCACGCTGCGGCACGTGCTCACCCACACCGCCGGCCTGCCCGCGCTGCCCGCCGACGTCACACCCGAGGACTTCACCGACTGGACGCGCATGTGCGAACTGCTGGCCGACGCGCGTCCGCTGTGGGCGCCGGGCGAGCGGCTCGCGTACCACGCGTGGACGTGGGGCTGGCTGGTCGGCGAGGTGGTCCGGCGGGTCACCGGCGCGCCCATCTCGCGGGTGCTCGCGAACGAGGTGGCCGGGCCGCTCGGCGTGGACCGGGAACTGTTCCTCGGCGTACCGGAGGCGGACCTGCCCCGGCTGGCGCGGCTGGAGGACGCCGGCCTGTCCGCCCTGATGACCTGGGCCGGGGCGAACCTGCCGCACTTCGACGCGGTCGCGCCACCCGGCGTACGGCCGGACACCGTCATCGGCTCCCGCCCCGACGTGCTATGCGCCGACGTGCCGTCGGTCGGCACGATGAGCGCCCGCGCGGTGGCCCGGATGTACGCGGCACTGCTCGGCCCGGTCGACGGGGTACGGCTGATCTCCGCCGAGCGGATGCGGGAGGTGTCCGCCCCGGCGGTACGCGCACAGGAGTGGGTGTTCGGGCAGGAGAGCACGTTCGGGCTCGGGTACGCGGTCGACGACGACGGATCGTTCGGCACCGCGGGTAGCGGCGGGAGCCTCGCGTTCGCGTACCCGGAACTGGGATTGACGGTGGCGGCGGTGCGCAACCGGCTCGGCGCGGGCGACGGCGACCCGATGGAGCAACTGCGGACGCTGGTACGCGACCGCGTCGCCGCAGCGACCGGCCACCGAGGCTAGCGGCGCAGGCGGGCCCGCAACCGCCCGGCCGCGTCGCCGAGCACCGCGCCGGTCATCGGCAGCAGCGGGCTGGACCGCATCACCGCCAGGTCCTCGGCCGGGCTGGTCACGCCGTCGAGGAACCGCAGCACCCGCTCCGGCGGGTTGCGGTCGAACAGCCGCTCGAAGAACTCCACCCCGCCGACGTGCCCGCGATCCAGTGCGCGCAGCGCCACCGCGTCCATCCACAGGTGCCGGCCCGGGTACGCGGGCGCCGGCACCGGCGGACGGCCGGCGGCGAGCGCCAGTGCCACCTGGTCGGCCTGGCGCAGCATCGCGGAGAACGTGAATCCGGTGGACGGCCGGGTCGCCCCACCCGCGGTGCCGAGCCGCACCACGCGCGGGCTCGGGCGGGACTCGAACGGGCCGTCGGTCATCGGGATCACGCCGTCCTCGACCTCCCGCACCCGCAGCGCGGTCAGGTCCAGGCCGAGCAGGTCGGCGTAGCCGCGCAGCGCCGCGTCGTACCCGGCGTCGTCGAGCAGTTCCGGCCCGAACTCGGTGTACTCGACCAGCGCGAACCGGTCGTCGACGGGCAGCACGTACCCGAAGGAGACGCCGCGTTCCGGCTGGGGTGTGCGGAAGTCCATCAGCACCGCCCGCTGCCTGTCGAACGTCGGCCGGTCGGCGGCCAGCCACCAGCCGCGGAAGTGCTGCAACCAGCTGGTACGTCCCGGTCGCTTCGGCCGCCGGGGCCGCGAGTCGAGCACCCACCCGGCCCGCACCAGGTCCCGCCCGTCCGGGTCGCGGACCGTGACCCGCTCACCGTCGTCGTGCAACTCCCCCGCCGGGGCGCTGATCCGGACCGCGTCCAGCCGCCGCTCGGCCGCGGCAGCCCGGTCGTAGACCGGGGCGGAGCGGAGCATGCCGTACCGCAGGGGGTCGAGCGTGAGGACGCGGCGGCCGGCCGGCGTGACCACGTCGACCTGCGACCAGCTCGCGCTCAGCAGCGGGTCGAGGTCGTCGCCGGGCAGGCCCCAGAACGCCCAGGTGCGGTCCTGGCCGCGCTTGTGCACCGGGTCGACCACCGCGACCCGCAGCCCGGTCACGTCGTGGCGGTCCAGCGCGGCCAGGACCAGGGACGCGGCGCCGCCGCCGCCGACCAGCGCGAGGTCGACGTCGACCGGGAAGGAAGCGTGCATCCGGCCACGCTGCCACATCGGCGCAGGCGGCCACCGGCCGACCCGCGCTCAGGCCACCGGCGCGGGCTTCTGCGGGGCCGGCTCGGCGTAGGCGGCGGCCACCGTCGCCCGGTCGAAGACCCGCCACGTCGCGGCGATCACCGCGACCGCCACCACGAAACCCACCCAGTACGGCGCGGTGATGCCGAACCGGGCCGCCACCACCCCGCCGAGCAGCGCGCCGGCACAGTTGCCACCCGCCGCGACGAACAACGTGGTGCTGCCGACCCGGCCCATCAACTCCGGCGGGGTGAGCCGCTGTCGCAGCGAGTTCGCCACGATGTTCCACAGCGCGCTGTGCGCGCCGAACGCGAACAGCGCGAACCCGACCACGGCGGCGCTGCGGGACGCGGCGAGCGCCAGGTGCAGTCCCGCCTCGATCAGCAGCCCGGTCCGCACCGTCCAGGTGGGCGTGATGGCGGCGATCAGCCGGTCCCCCACCAGCGAGCCGAGCACCCCGCCGACCGCCATGCAGGTGAACAACGCGCCGTAGCCGACCGAGCCGAGGCCCAGCCGCTCGGTGGCGAGCAGCACCAGCACCGCCACCGCGGCGGTGAGCGTGACGTTGAGCAGGCCGATCAGCACGGTCATGGTGCGCAGCAGCCGCTGCCGCCACAGCCAGCGGAACCCCTCCGCGACCTCCGCCCGCACCGACCGCCGCTCATCCGGCGCCGGCCCGCCGCGGTACGTCCCGGCGAGCAGCCCGACCAGCACGGCGCTCAGCGCGTACGTGCCGGCGTTGAGGGCGAACGGCAGTGACGCCGCCAGCACGAACAGGAACCCGCCGAGCGGGCCGGCGATCATGTTCTGCATCACCTGGGTGCCGCCGCCCAGCCACCCGTTGGCGCGTTCCAGCATCGAGCGCGGCACCACCGCCGGCAGCACCGCCTGCGCGGCGGTCCGGAACACCACCTCGCCGGTGTTCACCACGAACAGCACCGCGTAGAGCAGCGCGATCCCGGCCCGGTCGGCGAGCATCGCCGCGGCGAGCACGGCGAGCGCGCCGACGCGTACCCAGTCGATCAGCACCATCAGCCGCCGCCGGTCCACCCGGTCGGCGAGCACGCCACCGGGCAGCGCGAACAGCAGCCACGGCAGCCACGACACCGCCGCCCCGGCCGACACCACAAGCGGATCGTCGGTGATCGATGCCACGTACAACGGTGCGGCCACCGTCGCCGTCCCACTCCCCAGCGCGGACAGTGTGCTCGCCGTCCACAGTCGGGCGAAGCGCCCGCCGAGCCGTTCCCCCGTCACGGCGAGGCAACCTACCAGCGCCGACGGTCGCCGCCGACCGGTTTATCCGGGGCGGCGGCTGTTGAGGCGGGCCGCCTGCCGGTTCAGGTGGTCGCGTTCGGCCAGGCTGGACGCCCGGCGGGCCGCCTCCGCGTACAGCCGCGCCGCCGTGTCCGGGTCGCCGTCGCGTTCGTGCAGGTACGCGGCCACCGCCGTGTACCGGGGCAGCGTGTCGTCCAGCGCCGCGAGCGCCGCCAGCCCGGCGCGCGGGCCGTCCGCCTCGCCGACCGCCACCGCCCGGTTGAGCCGGGCGATCGGGCTGCCGGTCAGGCGGACCAGTTCGTCGTACCACTCGACGATCTGCACCCAGTCGGTCTCCGCCGCGGTGGGCGCGTCGGCGTGCAGGGCCGCGATCGCGGCCTGGGCCTGGAACTCGCCCAGCCGGTCCCGGGACAGGGCGGTCTGCAGGATGCCCACGCCCTCGGCGATCAGCGTGGTGTCCCACCGGCGGCGGTCCTGCTCGGCCAGCGGCACCAGGCTGCCGTCGGGCGCGGTCCGTCCGGCCCGGCGGGCGTGGTGCAGCAGCATGAGCGCGAGCAGCCCGGCCACCTCCGGGTGGTCGATCGCGGCGGCGAGCTGCCGGGTGAGCCGGATCGCCTCGGCCGCCAGGTCCACGTCGCCGGAGTAGCCCTCGTTGAACACCAGGTACAGCACCCGCAGCACGGTGGCGACGTCACCGGCCCGGTCGAAGCGGACCCCGGAGACGGTGCGCTTGGCCCGGCTGATCCGCTGCGCCATGGTGGCCTCCGGCACCAGGTACGCCTGCGCGATCTGCCGGGTGGTGAGCCCGCCGACGGCACGCAGCGTCAACGCGACGGCCGACGACGGGCTCAGCGACGGATGCGCGCAGAGGAAGTAGAGCCGCAGCGTGTCGTCCACCGCCGGCACCGGCCCGGGCGGCGGCTCCTCGTCCACGAGGTCCTCACGCCGGCGCCGGGCGGCGTCGGCGCGGACCACGTCCAGGAACCGCCGCCACGCCACCGTCACCAGCCAGCCGCGCGGATCGCGGGGCGGGTCGTCCGGCCAGACACGCAGCGCCTCGACGAGTGCGTCCTGCACGGCGTCCTCGGCCGCCGCGAAGTCGGCTCCGCGGCGGACGAGGACACCGAGAACGCCCGGGATGAGGCTGCGGAGTGCGACCTCGTCCATCGGACGGATCACTCGGTGATGGTCGGCGGCGCGGTCAGGAACGGGCGCAGCTCCAGCCACTCGTGGATCGGCTTGCCGCCCTGCCCGGGCGCGGCCGACAGCTCGGCGGCGAGTTCGAGCGCGCGCTCGTAGCTGTCCACGTCGATCACCATCCAGCCGGCGATGAGGTCCTTCGTCTCGGCGAACGGGCCGTCGGTCACCGGCGGGCGTCCCTCGCCGTCGTAGCGGACGAACGTGCCCTCCGGGGCGAGCGCCTGGCCGTCGACGTACTCGCCGCTCTCCTGGAGCTTCGCCGCGAACTCCTGCATGTAGTGCACGTGCGCGGAGATCTCCTCCGGCGTCCACTTGTCGATCATCGGCATGTCGGACACCGGGGTCGGACCGCCGCGGTAGTGCTTCAGGAGCAGGTACTTCATCTGTGTCTCCTCGTGGAGGGTGCGACCCATTCTGGCCGCGTTCACTCAGGGGACGAAGCCGCCCTGGCGTTCTCGACATCGGTGGCAAAGGAATTTCGGGCGTCACATCGCGCAAGCCATCCTAGGAAGCTGGTTCTGATGGTCCGGGCCGCCTGCCCCCGTCGCGGCGGTCCGGACCAGCCAGCGGATCGCCGGCCGTCAGCGGGCGGCGGTCCGGCGCAGGCCGGTGATCAGCACCGCGCCCGCGACCAGGTGCAACACCACAAGCGTCAGCGTCGCCGCACGCCCCACTCCCCCGCCCAGCGGCCCGAGCAGGGACACCAGCAGCACCAGGCCCGCGACCACCGTCCAGGCCGTCCGGGCGCGGGCGGTGAGCCGCTCCAGCAGGGCCAGCAGCACCCAGCCGGCCAGCCCGGCGAGCAGCGTGCTCACCGCCACCGCCACCGGCGTCACCCGCTGGTCCGTCGAGCCGCTGCGCGCGATCAGGTCCACCCCGGCGACCGGTACCGCGACCACCCATCCCAGCAGCGCGGCGACGGTCGCCGCGAACACCGTGAGCAGGCGGTCCCGGCGGCGGTTCGGGCGGGTGGCGACGGTCGGGATCGTGGTCTCCATCGGTGACTCCTCCACATCGGGACGACTGCCGGAAACGCTAGGTCCGGCGGGCCGCCGCGCGGATCGGGCCGCGGAGCGGTTCCCGGCTCCGTCGCTGGACCGACCACCGGCGCGGATCTCCGTCTGGCGACCGATGAGAAGCGGTGGACCGGCGGCCTAGCATCCGGACATGAGGTGCGCGTCCCGGTCCCGGTTCCTGCTGCTGCTCGACGGCGGCATCGCCACCGCGAGCCTCGCCGTGTGCCTGCTCGCGCTGCTGGCCTCCGACGCCGGCCCGGACACGACCGGCGCGACCGCCGTCGCGGTCGGCCTCGCCGTGGCGCAGGCGAGCTGTCTGCTGTGGATCCGGCGCCACCCGGGGTACGCCGTCGGCGTCGCCGCGCTGGCCGGCGTCGGCCTGGAGGCGCTCTGCCCGCAACTCGGCTGGCTCGGGCTGGTCGCCATCCCGATGGCGTACGTGACCCGGCTGCGCCCGCCCCGGTACTCGCTCGTCGCGCTCGGGCTGCTGCTGGCGCCCACGCCGTGGAAGCTGGTCACCGGCGGCTGGCGGGACCTGCTGCTGGCGGTGACCGCGCTGGGCCTGAGCTGGACGCTCGGCGAACTGCAACGGGGCCAGGCGCAACGGCGCTGCGCGTGGGAACGGCAGGTGCTGGCGGCCGAGCGGGAACGCATCTCCCGGGAACTGCACGACGTGGTGGCGCACCACGTCGCGGTCATCGCGGTGCAGGCCGCCGCCGCCGAGGACGTGTTTGACGAGCACCCGGCGCAGGCCCGCGCCGCGCTCGCCGCGATCGACACGGCGGCCCGGTCGGCGCTGACCGAACTGCGGGCCATGCTGCACGCGCTCGCCGTCGACGACGGCTCCGAGCAGGGCGGGCCACAGCCGGGGCTGGCGCAGCTCGACGCGCTCGCCGACGCCGTACGGGCGGTTGGCCTGCCGGTGACGCTGCACCGGGAGGGCGACGGCGAGGCGCTACCCGGCGGGGTGCAACTGTCGGCGTACCGGATCGTGCAGGAGTCACTGACGAACGCGCTGCGCCACGGGCACGCCACCCGCGCCGACGTCGACGTCCACTACCGCGACGGCGTACTGCGGCTGGAGGTCGTCAACGACGGCCCGGCGCCCGCCCGCCGGCCCGGTACGCCCACCGGGCGCGGCATCGTCGGCATGCGGGAGCGGGCCCGGCTGCTCGGCGGCACGCTCGACGCCGGCCCGCTGCCGGCCGGCGGGTTCCGGGTCCACGCGCGACTGCCGGTCGGAGCGGGCCGGTGACCGTGCGGGTGGTGGTCGCCGACGACCAGGAACTGATCCGCGCCGGGCTGCGCACAGTCCTCGACGCGCGGCCCGACCTGAGTGTGGTCGGCGAGGCCGCCGACGGCGTCGAGGCGGTCGCGGTGGCGACCCGGACGAGGCCGGACGTGGTGCTGATGGACGTGCGGATGCCCCGGCGCGACGGCATCGCCGCCACCCGCGACCTGGTGGCCGCCGGCAACCCGGCCAAGGTGGTCATGCTGACCACCTTCGACCTGGACGAACACGTCTACGCCGCGTTGCGCGCCGGGGCCAGCGCGTTCCTGCTCAAGGACACCCGCCCGGCCGACCTCGCCGAGGCGGTACGCGTGGTGGCGCGCGGCGAGGCCCTGCTCGCGCCCACAGTGACCCGGCGGCTGCTGGACCGGTACGCCGACCGGCTGCCCGCGCCCGCGCCCACCGGCGACGCCCTCGCCGTGCTGACCGCCCGCGAGCGGGAGGTGCTGACACTCACCGCGCGGGCACTGTCCAATGCGGAGATCGCCGCCCGGCTGCACCTGAGCACCGCCACCGTGAAGACCCACGTCTCGGCGATCCTCACCAAGCTGGGCCTGCGCGACCGGATCCAGGCGGTGGTCCTCGCGTACGACACCGGACTGGTCCGGCCGGAGCCGCCGGCCCGGTAGGCGCCGAACCGGACAGCGGACCCAGACGCGGCCAACCGTGACGGCTCGCCGTCCGGCCTGGCCCGGCATGTCCGCCGTCTCGTGGCGGCAGGGAGCACACCGGACGGCAACGAAGATTTCTCAATTACCCCCAGTGACCGCCGCAACCCTCCTAGTGTTGGCCACACCGGTGCTCGTCACGGAGTTGGCCACCCGAACGACGTCCCACGCCTACAGCGGACGAAAAGTGAGGGAAGACGCGGATGAAGGCACAGTCATTTCTCGGATCGGCGGCGTTCGGCGTGGGCCTCGGCGCACTGCTGCTCCCGGCCGCCGCGCTGGCGGACACCAGAGTCTCACCCGCCACCACCCCGGTCGGCGGCACCGTCGTGCTGACCACGACGTGCAACCCGAACGCCGGTGACGCGATCTTCCGGGTCACCGGCCCGGACCGGGACCAGAACGTCCGGTCCACCACTGCGGCCGCGGGCGGTGGCCTGAGCGCCGAACTGTTCACCGCCGGGTTCACGCTCGGCACGTACACCGTCGCCACCACCTGCGGCGACGGCAGCGACGGCGGCAGCGCCACGTTCACCGTCACGCCGATCGGCGGCGCGCAGGCCGGTGGCGGCGGGCGCGACGGCGACACCGGGGTGCTGATCGCCGGTGGCGTGCTGGCCGCCGGGGCGCTCGCCGGAGGCGCGTACGCGGTCATCCGCCGGCGCCGCGCGGACGCCGTCGCCTGACCGGCTCGCCGAGCGGTCCGCCCGCGCCGGATGCTCCGGCGCGGGCGCCGCGTCCCCGTCGAACGGAGGTGGGATGCTGTCGGAGTCGCAGCGCCGGTCGCGCCTGCACACCGCCGTCCTGGTCACCGCCGTCACCGTCGCCGCCGCCACCGGGACCGGACTGGTCTCGGCCGGGCTCGGCACCACGTCGGCGTCACCACCGCAGCCCGGCGTCTCCGCCGCGCCCGCCACCGAACGACCGGGTACGGCAGGCCCGGCGCTGCCCCGGTCCACGCCGGTGCGGATCACCGTCCCGCGCATCGGCGTCGACGCCGAGATCGTCCCGGTCGCCACCGACGCGGACGGCGCGCTCGAGGTGCCGCCGCTGGAACGCCCGGAGGTCACCGGCTGGTACCACCCCGGCCCCGCCCCCGGCCAGGCCGGCAACGCGGTGCTGGTCGGGCACGTCGACTCGCAGCACGGCCCGGCGGTCTTCTTCGACCTCGGCCGGCTGCGCGGCGGCGACACGATCCGGGTGCTGCGGGCCGACGGCCGGACCGCGACGTTCACTGTGGACGGCGTCGGGGCGTACCCGAAGGAGCGCTTCCCCACCGCGCGGGTCTACGGCGGCGACGCGGCGGCGCGGCTGCGGTTGATCACGTGTGGCGGGCGGTTCGACCCGCGGACCGGCAGCTACCCGGACAACATCGTCGTCTTCGCCACCGCGACCCGGTGACGCTCAGTCCGCCAGGTCGGCCAGTTCCGCGCCGAGCAGTTCCGCCAGCAGCTCCACCCGGCCCGGGTCGTTGTCGGCGGTGATGTTCCGGCTGGGCATCTCGACGGTCATCAGCAGGTAGAGATACAGCCGGTAGAGCCCGAGCCGCCGCCGCGCCCCGTCGTCGAGCGGGAACGGCGCCGCCGCCCGGTAGGCGCGTACCAGCGGGTCGTCCGGCTCGTCCTCGGCGCGGCGGAACAGCAGCGGCGACACGAGGTCCATCAGCGGATCGCCCCACAGGTACCGTTCGCCGTCGACCAGGCCGGTGAGCCGGGGTGTGCCGTCCGGCCCGTCGACGGCGAGCACGTTGCCGGCCCAGCCGTCGAAGTGCAGCAGCGCCGGGCGGCGTACCGCGTCGAGCACTGCCGCGTGCCCCGCCACCAGCTCCCGGATCCGGGACGCGGGCACCGGCAGCGGCACCGCCCAGTCATCGGCGTCGGCGAGCATGTCGTCCACCATGGCCGTGTAGGCGTCCCGCCACGTCGCGCCGGAGGCCCGGTCGCCGTCGTAGCCGTACCGCTCGCCGGTGACCGTGTGCAGCGCGGCGAGCGCGCGGCCGAACTCGGCGCGCAGCGGCCCGACGTCCGCGCCGGCCCGGCTCAGGTCCCAGAGGGTACGACCCGGTAGCCGCGCCATGAGCAGCCAGTCGCCCAGCTCGGGGTCGGTGCCGTGGTGCAGCAGCGCCGGCGTCGGCACCTCCGGTGCGCGGTCGGCCACCAGGCGCAGGTAGTGCGCCTCCGCGCCGATCATGTCCCGCTCGTAGCGCAGCAACGGCACGTGCGGCGGCGGACCGACCTTGAGCACCACGTCGCGGCCGTCGGTGAGGCGTACCTGCCAGACGGCGGCGAACCCGCCCCCGGTCAGCGGCCCGCAGTCGGCCACCTCGGCACCGGATCCGAGCGAGGCGATGAGGTAGCGGCGGACCTGTCCCGGGTCGAGATCACGCTGAGTCGGGCTCACGCTCATGGTCCGGGGAGCGTACCGGGTTGCGGTGTAAGGAAGGGCCCCCTGTTAACGCCTCCGGTAGGGGAAGGGCCCTCTGTTAACACCTCCCCGGCGCTTGGAAGAATCGTGGCATGGCGAGACGGGGCGAACGTCCGGCGACCTGCCCGTGCGGCACCGGCCGGCCGTACGCGGACTGCTGCGCCCCGGTCCACCGGGGCGAGGCGACGGCGGCGACCGCGGAGGCGCTGATGCGGTCCCGGTTCAGCGCGTTCGCGCTCGGCGACGCCGCCTACCTGCGGCACAGCTGGCACTCCAGCACCCGGCCCGACCGGCTGGAGCTGGAGCCGGGCACCCGCTGGACCCGGCTGGAGATCGTGGAGACCGGGCAGGGCGGCCTGTTCGACAGCGCCGGTACGGTCCGGTTCCGGGCGCACTACCGCGAGGGCGGCCGGGCGGGTGTGCTGGCCGAGCACAGCCGCTTCGCCCGCGAGGACGGCCGCTGGGTCTACGTCGACGCGCTGCCCGAGTGACGCCGCCCCCGGCTCCGACGTCGGCGGCGGGTGTTAACAAGGGGCCCTTCCTCTACCGGAGGCGTTAATAAGGGGCCCTTCCTTACACCTAGGCGGGGCGTGGGGTGGGCTGGGCCAGCTCGGCGATCTCCCGGGGCAGCTGGGACAACGCCCGGTTGAACTGGGCCGGCCCGATCACCCGGTGCAGCGCCTGCAACACCGCCCGCGCGCCGCGCTCGGCGTCGGACGGGGTAGCGCCGGAGCGCTCGGCGACCCGGCGCAGGAACTCGTCGTACCCGAAGGCCTCGGGGTCTTCGACCCGGGCGCGTGCCAGCAGCGGACGCAGCTCGTGCGCGACGTGCGCGGACAGGTCGTCGGCCTCGCCGCCGCTGATCCGTTCGGCGAGCGTGCGCAGCGTCGCCTCGGTCAGCGCGCGGGCCGTCTCGACCGGTACGCCGGCGCGGGCGGACACCCGCGCGTAGAACTCCGGTTCGGTCATCGTCCGTCCTCCCGTCGCAACGGCAGCGTGGCTACCCGCCGCCGGTCTCGGCAAACACCGCCGGCCCCGGCGAACAGGCGCTCAGGCCAGGGCCCGCGCCGCCGAGACGATCGCGCCGACGCCGATGCCGGCCCGGTCGAACTGCTGGGCGGGGGTGCCGGAACCGGGCAGCCCGCGTACCGCAAGGTGGTTGACCCGGGCCGGTTCGCCCAGGTCGGCGAGCGCCTCCAGCACCGCCGAGCCCAACCCGCCCTCCGGGTAGTGGTCCTCGACCACGACGAGCCGCCCGCCGGTCTCCACGACGGTCTCGGCCAGGCGCTGCCGGTCCACCGGCTTGATCGAGTACAGGTCGATCACCCGGGCGTCGATGCCCTCGCGGGTCAGTTCGTCGGCGGCGGCGAGGCACAGGTGCACCGTCACGCCGGTGCCGAGCAGCGCCACGTCCCCGCCGTCGCGCACCATCCGGCTGCCGCCGATCGGGAACGGCTCGGCGTCGTCGTAGAGCACCGGGTACTTGCCGCGCGTCGTCCGCAGGTAGCTGACCCCCGGGTGGTCGGGCATCTGGGCGACGAGGGCCGCGCAGGAGACCGCGTCGGCCGGGCAGAGCACCGTGGAGCCGGGCACCGCGCGCAGCGCCGCGATGTCCTCCAGCCCCATCTGGGACGGGCCGTCCGCGCCGATCTCCACCCCGGCGTGCGACCCGACCAGCGCGATGTCGGCGCGGGACACCCCGGCCATCCGGATGAAGTCGTAGGCCCGGGACCAGAACGCGGCGAACGTCGCCGCGAACGGCCGGTAGCCGCGCACCGCCAGGCCCACCGCCGCGGCGGCGAGCTGCTGTTCGGCGATGAACATCTGGAAGAACCGATCCGGGTACGCGGTGGCGAAGCTCTCCGCCCGGGTGGAGTCGCTGACCTCGCCGTCGAGCGCGACCACGTCGGGCCGGGCGGCGCCGAGGGCGCGCAGCGCGTCACCGTACGCGTCCCGCGTGGCGACCTTCGCGCCACGGGAGTACCGCGGCAGTTCCGGCTGTCCGTGCTCGGCCGGGGCGGTGCGCGGCGCGGCGGGGGGTTTCGGTCCGGCGACCCGGATGCGCCGGGGGCCGCCGAGCGCCCGCACGGCCCGGTCGGCCAGTTCCGGGTCGAACGGCTTGCCGTGCCAGGCCGGGTCGTTCTCCACCTCGGGCACGCCCTTGCCCTTGACCGTGCGGGCCAGCACCACTGCCGGTCCGGTGGCGTCGCGTGCCTGCCCGTACGCCTCGTCGATCGCGCCCGGGTCGTGGCCGTCGACGACTATCGCCTGGCAGCCGAACGCCTCGACGCGCCGCCGGTAGGTGTCCAGGTCCCACTCCAGTTCGGTGGGGCCGCGCTGGCCGAACCGGTTGACGTCCACGATCGTGGTGAGGTTGCGCAGCCCGTAGTGGCCGGCCTTGTCCAGCGCCTCCCAGACCGATCCCTCGGCGGTCTCGCTGTCGCCGCAGAGCACCCAGACGTGCGCGGGCGACCGGTCGAGGTACTGGGCGGCGAGCGCCACCCCGACGCCGACCGGCAGGCCCTGCCCGAGCGAGCCGGTGGCGACGTCCACCCAGGGCAGCACCGGCGTGGGGTGGCCCTGCAGGCGCGACCCGGATCGCCGGTACGTCTCCAGCAGCTCCTGCTCGCTGATCGCGCCGGTGGCGCGGAACACCGCGTACAGCAGTGGGGAGGCGTGCCCCTTGGAGAAGATCAGGTGGTCGTTGCCGGGGTTGCCCGGGTAGGACCAGTCGTAGCGCAGGTGCCGGGCGACGAGCACGGCGAGCAGGTCGGCGGCGGACAGGCTGGACGTGGGATGCCCGGAGCCGGCCATCGTGCTGCACCTGATCGCGTCCACCCGTAGCTGGGCGGCCAGGTCCGCCAGCCCGGTCAGCTCCTCGTCGCGCAGCGTGCGCTCTGCTTCCAACGTCACCGCGATCGTCTCCCGGGGTCGCCGAATTCCCGGACCAACGCTAGGCCGCGAACACGACTATTGGTCCCCTTTCTGGCGATTCACGCTCGACCGGTGAGCAGCCAGAGCGCCACCAGCAGGTACGGCAGCACCGCGACCGCGAAGGCAGCCGGGTTGCCCACCGCACCGGCGAGCAGCCCGTACCCCGCGTAGAAGGCGACGATGGTCAGGTCGGTGGCCATTCCGGCGAGCGAGGTGACGGTGGCCCGGGCCGACCCGGTGATCCGGGCCTGGAGCCGCACGTCGGCGAGCACGGTGGCCAACTGGAACGCGGCGAACGCGGCAGCCAGCAGCACGAACCCCGCCGGGTGCCGCAGCAGCGCACCGGCGGCGGTCGCCGCTGCCGCGAACACCAGCAGGCCGGCGTACCCGCGGTGGGACAGCCGCTCGCCCAGCGGCGCGAGCAGCCCGCCCACGGTCATCCCGGCCCACACCAGCAGGAGCAGCAGCGGTACGCCCACCTCGGCCATGCCGATGTCGGCGGCCAGCAGCCCGGTGTACTCGTCGAGCCCACCCCAGATCGCGGTGACGGCCGCGACCAGCAGCACGGCGGCGCGGACGCGTCGGTCGGCGCGCACCTCGCGCAGGCCCAGGCGCAGGCTGTCCAGCCAGCCGGGCTCGTCCTCGCCCGGCCCCTCCCCCGGCGCGGCACTCGCGCGCGGCCCGTACGGCTCGCCCGGGACCGGCGCGGACGGTGGTCGGCGGTGTTCCGGGAAGCGGGCCGCGACAGCCGCCGCCAGCAGGCACGTGGCCACGCTCGCCACGCCGACCGCGAGGTAGCCGCCGAGCGCGTACACCGGCCCGGCGAGCACCCCGGATCCGACCGCGCCGAGCACCTCGGCGGTGCGGGTCCGGCCGATCAGCCGGGCGTACCTGTCGGCCGCGCCGAGGCGTTCCAGCTCGGTGAAGACCAGCGCCTCCAGCGCCCCGGAGCGCAGCGCGCCACCGGCGCCCCAGAGCAGGAAGCCGACGGCGAACGCCGGATAGGACGGCAGCAGCACCCAGAGTGCGAACCCGGCGGCGGCCAGCAGCGGCGCCAGGCAGAGCAGCAGGCGGCGCGACACCGCGTCGGCCCACACGCCGGAGGGCACCTCCAGCACGATGCCGGTGGCCGCCCAGAGTACGAACAGCGAGGAGATCTGCCCGACCGACAACCCGGTGTCGGCGAACAGCAGCACGTAGAGCGGGTAGAGCAGGACGAGGTCGGTGAGGAACGCGTACCCGTAGAGCGTCGCCGCCAGACGGCGGGTCGCTGGTACGCGGGCAGGAGCGACGAGCATGGAACCTTCCCACGGGACGTGACGGACACCGGTCGGAATGCACGGCGTCCGCGGCGGCCCGCGGCCTCGTCGCTCAGGAAGGCATCAACATCGCCAGGTCATGCCGGGATCCTATCCGCCGCGACGCGTCCCGGTTGTCCCCCGGCGGGCACGAGATCGGGGCGGGACCGTGCGGTCCCGCCCCGATTCGTCGCTGCTGTCGGGTCAGCGGCGGAACTTCTCCACGTCGGCCTGCGGGATGACCATGGTGGCCTCGCTGTCCGCGGCCTGCTCGGCGGTCGGCTGACGCGGCGTGGTCGGCTGGGTGCGGTCGGAGTCCGCGTACGCCGGGATGTGCTGCGTGGCCTCCGCGCCCGCCGGCGAGGGCACCGGCTCGGTGACATCCGCGCCGGCGGTGGCCGGGTAGGCCGGGACCGGCTGCGTGCGGTCCGCCTCGGCGTCGCGGCTCACCGGCTGGGTCAGCTCGGAGTCCGCGTACGGGCCGGTGGCGGCCAGGCGGGCCTCGACGTCACGACGGCCGGCCTGGTACGCGCGGGCGTGCGTGGCGATGGTCCGCGACTCCTCCTCGGCCCGGGTCAGCCAGTTCTCCCAGCGGCTCTGCATCGGCCGGACCAGCCCGCCGCCGACGCCGACGACCAGGATGCCGCCGACGGTGGCGAGCACCGCGATCAGCACCGGGGTGGTGACTGTGGTGGCGACGCCGATCTGGTTGAGCGCGGCGATGACGCCGAGGCCCAGGATGAACACGGAGGCGAGGTTCGCCAGCACCCGGCCGTACGAGAGGCCGCCGAGCGCGCTGGAGATGATGTCCTTCACCGCGCGGGCGATGGCCGCGGCGACCACCACGATGACGATGGCGACGAACGCCCGGGGCAGCCAGGCGATCACACCGGCGATCAGGTCGGAGATGGGGTTCGGGCCCCAGATGCCGAACGCGAGCTGCAGCGTCACCAGCAGCACGCCGTAGTAGGCCAGCTTCGCGACGATGTCGCTGGCGTCGTACTTCGAGCGGGCCAGCGCGGTCTTGATCCCGCCGCGCTCGACGGCCCGGTCGAAGTGGACCCGCTCCAGGACCTTGTCCACGAGCTTCAGCACGGCCTTGGCGATCAGCCAGCCGACGATCAGGATCGCGACGAACGCGACCGCCTTGGGCAGGAACAGCATCACCGAACGGAACGCGTCGCCCACCGCGTCCCCGAAGTTGTCTCTCATCGAAGGGCCTCCACGTACGTGGTCCAGGTCTGTTCGGGTGGGGCTACCCGGACCCGCGCGCGGGGAAACGCGGTCAGCCGCCGGGACAGCGGTAGACGACCCGGGTGCCGGCCTGCGCCGTCGACGGTTCGATGATGTTGACGGTGGCGATCCCGGTGGTCGTGCCGGCCCCGGTGAACGTCCACTTCAGGGTGAGAGCCGCCGTGTGCTGCCCGCTGCCGACCCGCTCGGTGAGCACGGCGCCGGGCGGCGCGTCGGAGCGGAACCACTGGTACCTGATCGTCCCGCCGCGCCCGTTGGTGCGCACGGTGGCCACCACGTCGACTGTCACGTCGCAGGCGACACCCGCAGGCCGGGGCACCGCCATGGTGACCCCCTCGACCTCCAGCGGGCGCAGCCGCTGCCACAGATAGAGGCCGACAGTCAGCAGCAGCACCACGGTGAGCAGCGTGGACAGCACCGAGACGACGCGACGCCAGACCGGACGCGGGCGGACCGGGGGCGCGGTGGGCCAGGGCGGCGCGGGCGGCGGCGTCGCCGGCACGCCCGGCCCGAAGCGCAGCTCACCGC
>NZ_JBXUOV010000108.1:0-19789 GCF_057196585.1 Micromonospora sp. ATLC20 | reverse complement strand
CGGCGGCGCGGGCCGGCCGGCGGCGCGGCGGCACGGTGGCGCACCGCGCGGAAAATCCGTTGACCCGCCGCGGGCGGGACACGAGCATGGTGCCGCGCGAGTGCGCAGCCGGGTGTGCCCGGTCGAGGAGAGGGGGTCGGTCATGGCCGTTTTCGCAGGGTCGTACCACCTGCCTCCACCAGCCTCGATCGAAGGACAGATCCACCCGTGCGCGATCACGACATCCCGGCGCCGCAGCGCCGTGGCCGCGGCAAGAGCCGCTTCGACGACGACGAACCCGACTTCCTGAAGCGGGGGCGGCGTACCCCGCCGACCCTCACCGACCCGGACGCCGAGCCCGAGGCGGAGGACGCCTGGTCCTCCTGGGACCAGGCCGTCCACGGCCCCGAGCCGCATCCGGAGTGGCTGGTCACCGAACTGGCCGCCCGGGACACCGAGCTCGGGGTGCTCAAGACCGGCAAGGAGGCGGACGTCCACCTGGTCCGCCGTGCCGTGCCGGGTACCGACCGCGCCTGCCTGCTCGCGGTCAAGCGCTACCGCGACGCCCAGCACCGGCTGTTCCACCGCGACGCCGGTTACCTGGAGGGCCGCCGGGTACGCCGGTCCCGTGAGATGCGGGCGATGACCGGCCGTACCGCGTTCGGCCGGCAGATGATCGCCGGCCAGTGGGCGGCGGCCGAGTTCGCCGCGTTGTCCCAGCTCTGGGAGATCGGGGCCGCCTCCGGGCGGATCGCCGTGCCCTACCCGGTGCAGCTGCTCGGCACCGAGCTGATGCTGGAGTTCGTCGGCGACGCCGAGGCGGGGGAGGCCGCGCCGCGGCTGGCCCAGGTCCGGCCCGACGACGACGAGCTGCGCGACCTGTGGGACCAGCTCGTGGAGGCGTTGACGGTGCTCGCCCGGGCCGGCTACGCACACGGCGACCTGTCCCCGTACAACCTGCTGGTGCACGCGGGCCGGCTGGTGATGATCGACCTGCCCCAGGTGGTCGACGTGGTGGCGAACCCGCAGGGGGCCGACTTCCTGGCCCGCGACGTGCGGGTGGTGGCCGCCTGGTTCACCGCCCGCGGGATGCCCGCGACGGTGACCGACCCGGCGGCGCTGACCGAGGCGCTGCTGCGGGAGGCGGGCGTCCGCTGACCGGCCGGGGGGGGGGGGGGGGGGGGGGGGGGGGGGGCGGGGGGGGGGGGGGGGGGGGGGGGGGGGGCGCGCGCCCCCCCCGCCCCGCCCCCCCCCCCCCCCCCCCCCCCCCCCCCCCCCCCCCCCCCCGCCCCCCCCCCCCCCCCCCCCCCCCGGTCCGGGTCACTGGAGGTAGCGCTCGACCTCCGGCACCGGGCGTTCGCCCTGGGCGTCCGGGTCGCCGTGTGCCTGGCGGGCGGCCCGGCGACGGCGCAGCAGGTCCCAGCACTGGTCCAGGGACTCCTCCAGCGCGCGCAGCCGCTCCCGCGCCTCGTCGTCGGTGCCGGCCTCGTGCTGCTGCGCGTCGGCACGCAGCCGGTGCTCCTCGTCGACGAGTTCCGAGATCCGGCTCAGGATGGTCTTGTCGTCCATGCCCGAAGCTTGGCACAGCGGACGGGCCCGCGCCCGCGTTCTGCCGCCGTCCGTCAGAGGTGAGCGTTGCTCGCTCTCCGCAACGACCACTGTGTACGCGAGTGACGCATATCCCACGGGCTCCATTCTCGACAAAGAGATTGTTGTTACGTGAAATATCCTCCGACCTGCCTTTTGATCTGCGGCTCAGGATGGCATGCTCGCGAGCAACGTCACGGGTCGATACGGAGTCGCGACCCTGAGTCAACCGAGGGAGCGTTCAGGTGCCCGAACCGACGGACACACCGAGGCCCACCGGCCGACCCCGAACCGTGCCGCTGCGGCAGATCCTGCCGGCGGTGCTCCGCGACCCCGCCCGGGCACTCATCGACATCGGCAACCGTACCGAAGGTGAACTGGTCCGGCTCAACCTCGGCTCGTTCCGCCCCTACCTGGTCACCCACCCCAAGCACGTGCAGCACGTCCTGCGTGACCGGGCGGACAACTACGAACGGGCCGGTGACGGGCTGTTCTGGCGCCCGGTCAAGCGCCTGTTCGGCGAGGGGATCCTCGGCGAGGGGCAGATCTGGTCGGCCAGCCGCCGGATGCTCCAGCCGATGTTCACCGCCAAGCGGGTCGAGGCGCTGGTCGACGGGATGGCCGACGCCATCCGCGACGCGGTCGACGAGCTGGACGAGCCGGCCCGCGCCGGGCAGCCGGTCGACATCGGCGTGGAGCAGGCGCGCATCGTCAGCCGGGCGATCATGAAGGTGCTGTTCGCCGACCGGATCTCGGTGCCGGACGCGATGCGCGTGATCGAGGCGCAGGACCGGATCGCCACCGCCGTCATCCCCCGGATCATCGTGCCGTTCGCGCCGCTGTCCCTGCCGATGCCCGGCGACCGCACGTTCGCCCGTGCCGTCCGCATCGTCGACGACGTGCTGGTGCCGATCGTCCGCGAGACGCGGGAGTCCGCCGACCAGGGCGACGACGTCATCTCGACGCTCTGGCAGGCCCGCACCGACGACGGGCGGCAGCTCGACGAGCGGCAGGTCCGCAACGACACAGTGGCGATGTTCGCCGCCACCACGGAGACCACCATCAACGTGCTGACCTGGGCCTGGCCGCACCTGGACCAGCACCCCGAGGTGGCCGAGCGGCTCTACGCCGAGATCGACGAGGTGGTCGGCGGCGAGCCGGTACGCCGCGAGCACCTGAGCCGGCTCACGTACACCCGGATGGTGCTCGACGAGCTGCTGCGGCTCTATCCGATCGGGTGGATCATCCCGCGCCGCGCGGTCGCCGGGGACGTCATCGACGGCGTGCCGATCGAGCCCGGCGCCACGATGGCGGTCAGCCCGCTGATCACCCAGCGGATGCGGCAGTTCTGGGACCGCCCGGACGAGTTCGACCCGGAACGGTTCCGCCCCGAGCGCGTCCGCGCCCGCCACCGGTACGCCCACTTCCCGTTCGGCGGCGGGCCGCACCAGTGCCTCGGGATGTACCTGTTCTACCTGGAGGCCCAGCTCATCCTCGCCACCATGCTCAGCCGCTACCGCTTCCGGCTGCACCGCCCCGGCGTACCCGGACTGCGGCTGGCCGCGGCGCTGCGGCCACGCGAACGCGTCGAGCTGACGCTCGTCGCCGCCGGGCGGACGGAGCCGGCATGACCGACGGGCCGACACCCGATCCGCTGGCGGTCGCCGCCGAGCAGGGCCGGGTCTGCGCGCTCGCCGCGCAGGGCCAGCGCGGCCTGCGCAGGGCCGCCGCCGCGCACCCCGAGCTGTTCCCCGGCGACCCGTTCGACGCGACACTGTTCAGCAGCATCGCGCAGGCGATGGCGTTCAGCGCCCCCTGGCACACCGCCGCCGAACTCGCGGTGACCAACCGCGCGGTGCTGTGGGGCTTCGCCGTCGACTGGCTGGTCGACCACCAGGCCACCAGCCGGGCCGAGGTCGACCGGATCACCGCCGTCTGCCTGGACGTGCTCGACGGCGGCGAGTCCGCCGACCCGCTGGGCCGGTTCCTCGCCGAGCTGCGCGACGACGTCGCCGCCGCACCCGCCTATCCGGCGCTGCGCGGCCTCTGGCGCGACACGATGGCCCGCACGCTCGACGCGATGGCCCGCGAGTGGGACTGGCGGCACACCGGCCGTCCCACGCTCGCCGAATACCTCGCCAACGCCGACAACCTCGCCGCCACCGTGGTGAACGTGGCGCACTGGATCCACACCGGATCGGTGTCCGACGCCGCCACGCTGGCCCGGCTGATCGAGGTCGGCGACGAGGTCCAGCGGGCCCTGCGCCTGGTCAACGACCTCGGCACCCACCGCCGCGACGCCGAGTCCGGCGACCTCAACGCGCTGCTGCTCGTGGACGACCCGGCCGAGGTCGAGCGGCTCTTCGCCGAGCAGGTCGACCACTGCCGCGTCCTGCTGGCGAAGCTGGCCGGCGAGGTGCCGCGGGAGGCCGGCTTCCTGTCCCGGCAGCTCGGCTTCACCACCGGCTTCTACCGGAACACCGACTTCTGGGGCGTGCGGTGACGCTCACCGCCGGACCGGTGCCCGCCACCCGGTCCGGGACCACGCACGACCTGATCACCGCGCTCGACGGCGAACCGGAGGGGCAGACGTCACCGTCGGTCTACGAGACCGGACGGCTGGTCGCGCTCGCGCCCTGGCTCGACGGCCACGACCGGCGCGTGGCCTGGCTGCTGGACCGGCAGCGCCCGGACGGCGGCTGGGGCGGCCCCGGCGGGTACGCGCTGGTGCCGACGCTCAGCGCGGTCGAGGCCCTGCTCGCAGTGCTGCACCGCGACGGGCCGTCCGCCGCGCCCGCCGACGCCGCGCGCCGGGGACTGACGTACCTGACCGGCGCGCTGCGCGACGGCACCCCGCCGGACCTGCCGGCCACCGACCTGATCGTGCCGGCGCTGCTCACCGCAGTGGACCGGCACCTCGACGGCCCGGCCGGGCCGCCACCCGGGCTGGCCGAGTGGGCCGGCCGGCCCCGCCTGCCGCTGCCGGCCGGTCTCGACCCGGCCCGCCTGACCCGGGTACGCGGACTGCTCGCCACCGGACGGCCGGTGCCGGAGAAGCTGGCGCACGCGCTGGAGGTGGCGGGGGAGCTGGCGTACCGGGCGCCCGGCGTGCGCCCCTCGGCCAGCGGCGCGGTCGGCGCCTCACCGGCCGCCACCGCCGCCTGGCTGGGCGGCCCGGAACCCGGCCCCGCGCTGGACTACCTGAACGCTGTGTCCCGGCCCGGCCCGGTTCCCTGCGCGAGCCCGATCACCGTGTTCGAGCGGGCCTGGGTGCTCGGCATCCTGGTCCGCGCCGGCGTGCCGGTCGGCACGCCCGAGCCGGTGCTGACCGAGCTGCGCGCCGCGGTCGAACCGTCCGGCGCGGCCACCGCGCCCGGCCTGCCCGCCGACGCCGACACCACGGCGGTCACGCTCTACGCGCTGGCCCGGCTCGGCCGCGCACCCGGCGTCGCGGCGCTGGACGGGTTCGACACCGGAGCGCACTTCTGCACCTGGCCGGGGGAGGACGGCGCCTCGCTGACCACCAACGCGCACGTGCTCGACGCGCTCGGCGAGCATCCGAGCGCACCCGGCGTCACCGGAGCCCGGCGCCGGGTCACCGAGTGGCTGCTGGAACGGCAGGAGCCGGACGGGCGGTGGGAGGACCGCTGGCACGCCTCGCCGTACTACGCCACGTACGCGGTGCTGCTGGCGCTGGCCGACCACGCGCCGGACGGCGCGGCGCGTACCGCCGTCGAGCGCGGGGTGGCCTGGCTGCTGGACACGCAGCGCCCGGACGGCTCCTGGGGACGGTGGGACGGCACCGCCGAGGAGACCGCGTACGGGGTGCTCGCCCTGGCCGACGCGGGCCGGCCCGGTGACCCCCGGATCACGTCGGCGCTGGCGCGGGGGCGTCGTCGACTGTCCGAGCTGGACGGATGCGACGGTGAACCGGCACTATGGCACGACAAGGACCTCTACCGCCCGACGCGGATCGTGCGCGCCGCGGTGCTGGCGGCCTCCGGCCGTGCCGGGGCGACCCGGACCGGGGCCGCACCTACCATGATCAGGATCGCTTGAATGAGGTTCACGACGGCTGCTAGCGTGCGCCGGAGTCGATCGGATTTCGGACCGACCGAAGACCGGGCCAGGACGGTGTGATGGGTTCCCGCAGTACGAATCTCCGTACGAAGATCATCGCGCTGCTGGCGTCGCTGACCGCGCTCTGGGCGTTCGCCGCGTGGGTGACCGTACGGGACGGATTCAACCTGCTCGGCGTGCAGACGCTCAACGCGCGCGTCTTCGAGCCGAGCGACCCGCTGCTGCAGGAGTTGCAGGCCGAACGCCGGCTGTCGCTGCGCTACCTCGGTGAGTCCGACCCGAGCCGGCTGCAGGAGCTGGAGGCCCAGCGCGCGCGTACCGACGAGACCGCCGGCGCGCTGTGGCGCTCGGTGCGGGACTGGCGCACCGAGATCCCGGCCAGCGAGGAGCTGATGCAGCGGCTCGACGAGCTGAAGACCGAACTGGACCAGCTCGGCCAGATCCGCGCCGACGTCAGCCGCAAGACCATCGACCGGACCACCACGCTCATCGCGTACGACGAGGCGGTCGACGGGATCTTCGCGGTCTTCGACGCCCTCGGCGGCCTCGACGACGACGAGATCGCCAAGGACACCGCCGCGCTGATCGACCTCAACCGGTCCCGGGAACTGCTGTCCCAACAGGACGCGCTGCTCACCGGCGCGATCGCGGCCAACCGGATCACCGTCGGCGAGCAGACCGCGTTCGCCCGCCTGGTCGGCGCGCAGTGGTTCCTCGCCGACCGCACCGCCCGCGAACTCGCCCCCGGCGACCGTGCCCGCTTCGAGCGGATGGTCGAGGGCGAGGCGTTCCAGCAGCTCCGCACGCTCCAGGACCAGGTGCTCGCGGCCAAGGGCGCCGAGGTGCGCCCGCCGGTGACCGCCGCGGCGTGGCAGGCCGCCGCCGAGAAGGCGATGGCCGACCTGCGCGAGGTGATCCTCGCCGGCGGTGAGGACATCGTGTCCCGGGCGATGCCGGTCGCGATCGGCGTCATCGTACGGCTGGTGCTCGCCGCCGGCCTCGGCCTGATCGCCGTCATCGCCTCCGTGGTCGTCTCGATCACCACGGCCCGGGCGCTCGTCCGCCAGCTCGAACGGCTCCGCGAGGCCGCCTTCAAGCTGGCCCACGAACGCCTGCCGAGCGTGGTGGACCGGCTGGGCCGCGGCGAGGAGGTGGACGTCGCCCGCGAGGCGCCACCCCTGCAGTTCGGCGACGACGAGATCGGCCAGGTGGGCAAGGCGTTCAACGTCGTGCAGGAGACCGCCGTCCGCACCGCCGTCGAGCAGGCCGAGCTGCGCCGCAGCGTCCGCGACGTGTTCCTGAGCCTGGCCCGGCGCACCCAGGCGCTCGTGCACCGGCAGCTGACGCTGCTGGACGCGATGGAACGGCGCGAGCACGACGCCGAGGAGCTGGAGGACCTGTTCCGGGTCGACCACCTGGCCACCCGGATGCGGCGTAACGCGGAGAACCTGATCGTGCTCTCCGGCTCGACGCCGGGCCGAGCCTGGCGGCGTAACGTCCCCATGGTCGACGTGGTGCGCGGCGCGGTCGCCGAGGTCGAGGACTACACCCGGGTCACCGTGCGCCCGCTCGGCGAGGTGTCGCTCACCGGCCGTGCCGTCGGTGACGTGATCCACCTGCTGGCCGAGCTGATCGAGAACGGACTCTCGTTCTCCCCGCCGCAGACCACAGTGGAGGTACGCGGTCAGCTGGTGGCGAACGGCTTCGCCATCGAGATCGAGGACCGCGGTCTCGGCATGAGCGCCGACGAGCTGGCCGCCGCCAACGCGCGCATCGTGGACCGGTCCGAGCTGAACCTCGCCGACGCCGCCCGGCTCGGCCTGTTCGTGGTCAGCCGGCTCACCGAGCGGCACGGCGTCAAGGTGCAGCTCAAGGAGTCCGCGTACGGCGGGACCACGGCGGTGGTGCTCATCCCGCGTGAACTGATCACCGCCGACGGCGCCGACGGGGCCGACGCCCTTCCCGCACCCGGGACGGCCCTGCCCGCGGCACCCGCGCCGGACCCGGTGCGGAGCACGCCGGCCGGCGACGGACCGGCGACCCCGTCCGGCCCGGACGGTGCCGCCGAACCGGACCAGCCGGCCGAGCCCGCCCCGCAGGTGCCGGAGCCGGTGACGCGGGCGCCCCGGCTGACCCCGTCCGGGCTGCCCGCGCGTACCCGCAAGCGGCAGCCCGCGGTGGCGGGGCCCACCACGGAGCTGGCAGTGGTGGAGCGGCGGCCAGCCGGCACGACGGACGCGGCAGAGGCGTCGCCGGCGACGGAGCCGGAGACCGAGGCGGAGACGGCGCCGGTCACCGACGCGGGACTGCCGGTCCGGGTACGCCAGGCCAGCCTCGTGCCGGAGCTGCGGCACGACCAGAACGCGGCGGACGACGACGCCGCCGACGACGACACGGCGCGTGCACCGGAGCAGGTGCGCCGGATGATGAGCTCCTACCAGAGCGGCACCCGCCGCGGCCGTACCGATGCCGCGCGCCTGCTCGGCGGAGCGCAGGGGGCCGGCGGTGGGCCGGCCGACGCGGACGAGCAGGTTACCTGACCGGGACGTCGACGCGACGGAAACCGGAAGCTGACGGCACACCAGCCGGGAAGATGAGGACGACGAGTGGCGCAGAAGACGGCTTCGAGCGCGGATCTGACGTGGCTGCTGGATGACCTGGTCGGCCGGGTCAAGCAGGCGGAGCACGCCGTGGCGCTCTCCACCGACGGACTGTTGATGGCCTCGTCCCGCGGATTGAGCCGGGACGACGGCGAGCACCTGGCGGCGATGGCGGCGGGCATCCAGAGCCTGGCACGCGGCGCGGGCAAGCGATTCGGTGGCGGACAGGTACAGCAGACCATCATCGAGATGCAGTCCTCCTTCCTGTTCGTCACCGCGGCCGGGCGCAACGCCTGCCTGGCGGTGCTGGCCTCGGAGGACGCGGACGTCGGCCTGATCGCGTACGAGATGGCCATGCTCGTCACCCGGGTCGGCCGGTTCGTCGCGTCACCGACCCGGGAACAGCCCCTCGGCGAGAACGCGGCACTATGACCGGCCGGGGGGACTCCGCGGAGCAGGAGTGGGTGGACGACCACGCCGGCCCGGTGGTGCGCCCGTACGCGGTGACCGGAGGCCGGGCCCGCCCGGTCACCGGCACGTTCGACCTGATCTCGCTGGTCACCTCGACCCGCACCGATGTCGGGTCGGAGTCCGGGCTGGGCCCGGAGCACGTGGCGATCGTCGGCCTCTGCCAGCGGATCCTCTCCGTGGCCGAGATCGCCGCCCATCTCGACCTGCCGGTGGGCACGGTCCGGGTCCTCCTCGGAGACCTGGCCGCCCGCAGCCTGGTACAGGTACGCGAGCCGCGCGCGACCACCGCCGGCCTTCCCGACGAGCACGTTTTCGAGGCGGTAATCAATGGACTACGGGCGCTCTGAGCGGCCGGCGGGCGCCGCGCCGCTGCCCACCGCGATCAAGATCCTGATCGCGGGCGGGTTCGGCGTCGGCAAGACCACAATGGTCGGCGCGGTCAGCGAGACCCGGCCGCTGCGCACCGAGGAGGTGCTGACCGAGACCGGGATCGGCATCGACGACCTGTCCGGCATCGAGGAGAAGTCGACCACCACGGTGGCGATGGACTTCGGCCGCATCACCATCAGCGACGACCTGGTGCTCTACCTGTTCGGCACGCCCGGGCAGGACCGGTTCTGGTTCGTCTGGGACGAGCTGGCGCTCGGCGCGCTCGGTGCGGTGGTGCTCGCCGACACCCGCCGGCTGGCTGACTGCTTCCCGTCGATCGACTACTTCGAGGGGCGCGGTACGCCGTTCGTGGTGGCGGTGAACTGCTTCGAGGGCGCCAAGACGTTCCGTCTCGACGAGGTGCAGGCCGCGCTCGACCTGGACCCGGGCGTACCGGTGGTGCTGTGCGACGCACGCAAGCGGGAGTCGGCCAAGGAGGTGCTGATCACGCTGCTGGAGCACGCCATGAAGCTGCGGGAGGCGCGCCGCCGCGCCGCCGAGGACTGAACTGTCACACATCGACGGGGGAGTGGCGATGACCGAGGTGACGGTCCGGGCGATGAACCCGGACGAGTTCGACAGATGGCAGGACGAGCTGGCCGCCGGGTACGCGCGGGAGCACGTCACGGCCGGCAACTAGACGCCCGAGGAGGCGCTCGACCGGGCCCGGGAGGCCACCGCCGGCTTCCTGCCGCAGGGCATGGCCACGCCCGGCATGCTGTTCCTGGTCGGCGAACTGGCCGACGGCTCACCGGTCGGCTGGCTGTGGATCGGCCTGAGCCACCCGCGCGGTCTCGCCGACTGCGCATTCCTCTACGACATCGAGGTGGCCGCCGGGCACCGGGGCCGGGGCCTCGGGCGGGCGCTGCTCGCGGCCGGGGAGCGGGCGGCCCGGGAGCACGGCGCCCGGGCGCTGGAGCTGAACGTCTTCGGCGCCAACGAGACGGCACGCAAGCTGTACGAGAGGTCCGGCTACCGGGTCGTCACCCAGCAGATGCGCAAGGATCTGCCCGCCTAGGAGCGGTCAGAGGCGGGTGGCGGTCCGGATCAGGGCGGCGAGTGGCCGGGACCGGCTGTGCGGCGGCCACGCGATCACCGTGGTCACCGCCGGGGCGTCCGGCACCGGCACGGCGGCCAGGTCGGCGAGCAGCAGCGACCGGACCGACTCCGGCAGCACCACCGCGGTGCGGCCGAGCGCGATGAGCTGGAACAACTGGGCGTGGTCCCGGACCTCGGGGCCCGGACCGTCCGGGTACGACCCGTCGGCCCGAGGCCAGCGCGGCATCGGCAGGCCGGGCAGCGTCTCCACCTCGGCCATCAGCAGGTGCGGCCGCCGAGCCAGCGGATGTCCGGCCGGCAGGACCGCCACCTGCTGCTCGGTGACCAGTTCCTCGGTGTCCAGCCCCGTGGTCGAGTCGAACGGCAGGTGCAGCAGCGCCACGTCGGCCCGCCCGTCGCGCAGCAGCCGTTCCTGCTCGCCGATGCCGCACAGCAGCACCTCGACGGGGACCGCGTCCGGCTCGGCCGCGTACGCGTCGAGCAGTTTCGGCAGCAGCTCGCTCGATGCACCCGCCTTCGTCGCCAGCACCAGCCCGGGGCCGCCGTTCGCGGCCTCACCGGCGCGGCGGGTACGGCGGTCGGCGGCGTCCACGGCGTCCAGGGCGGCCCGGCCCTCCCGTAGCAGCACCGCACCTGCGGCGGTGAGCGCGACGCGGCGGCTGTCCCGTTCCAGCAGCGTCACGCCGAGGCGCCGTTCGAGCTGGCGGATCGCCCGCGACAGCGGCGGCTGGGCGATGCCGAGGCGGCGCGCGGCGCGGCCGAAGTGCAGTTCCTCGGCGACCGCGACGAAGTAGCGAAGCTCCCGCGTCTCCATCCCGCCACCGTACCGCCGGATCGATACCCGTCGGGTATCGCTCGCTACCGAGGTGGTGTTGGAGGCCCGAACGCCGCGCGGACAGGATCGAGACCATGAGCGAACGGACGACCGCGCTGGTGACCGGCGCGAACAAGGGAATCGGGTACGAGATCGCGGTCGGCCTGGGCGCGCTGGGCTGGCGGGTGGGCGTCGGCGCCCGGGACGAGCAGCGGCTCGCCGAGGCGGTGGCGAAGCTGCGGGCGGGCGGCGTGGACGCGTTCGGCGTACCGCTGGACGTCACCGACGACGCGAGCGTGACCGCCGCCGCCCGGCTGCTGGAGACGGAGGCCGGCGGGCTGGACGTGCTCGTCAACAACGCGGGCGTGACAGGCGGCGTGCCCCAGCACCCGGGGGACGTGGACCTCGCGACCATCCGGACCGCGGTCGAGGTGAACGTGATCGGCGTGGTCCGGGTGACCGAGGCGATGCTGCCGTTGCTGCGCCGCTCGGCCTCGCCCCGGATCGTCAACATGTCCAGTGGCGTCGGCTCGCTGACTCGGCAGAGCGCCTCGGAGGGCGAACATCAGACCGGGCCGCTGTCGGTGGCGTACTCGCCGTCGAAGAGCATGCTCAACGCGGTGACGATCCAGTACGCGCGGGCGCTCGCCGGCACGGGCATTCTGATCAACGCCGCCTGCCCGGGTTTCACCGCGACCGACCTCAACGGCTTCCGGGGCGTGCGGACCCCGCAACAGGGCGCGGCGATCGGAATCCGGCTGGCGACGCTGCCGGACGACGGGCCGACCGGCGGCTACTTCGAGGACGCGGGCGTGATCCCGTGGTGACTCCGGGCAGCGAGCGGCGACGGCGCTCGGCCGGACCTGTGCTCTTCTAGACGTGACTGAGCGTGACGCTCACGGCGGGACATATTGCTGTCGAGCGGTATATCTCAGAGTCATAACTATGACTCTGAGGTATACCGTCTCAGGTGGACGTCACTTCCCCGGACGACACGCCCGGACATGCGGTGGTCCGTCAGAGCGCGGTGCGGACTCGCGCGGGCCGGCTGGCGAGGGTGGCCCGTCAGCACCACATGACCGGGTTGCCGGTCGCCACCGACGCCGCGCACAGCCGGCGCAGCGGCTCCACGATGTAGGCGAAGTCGCCGCCCGACCGGCTCCGGGTCCGTACCGCGAGCCGTTCGGGCGGCGGCTCGCCGTGCTCGCCCACCGGCCGCATCGCCACCACCGTCCGCGTCCCGCCGGCGGTCAACTCCACCCGGTCGCCGGGCAGCGGCCGCTGGCCGAACCGCACGGCCCGGAACAGCGTCACCGGCGGGTCGGCGCGGTCGAGGACGAAGAAACCGTCCGGATCGACGCCCGCCTGAAAGGCCGGGCCGAACATGAACAACCCGCGGTAGGCCTCGACGTACTGCATCACGACCGCGCCGGTCGCCTCGTCGATCAGCTCCACCTCGTCGGTGACCCGGTCGGCGCGTGCGAACGCGTCCAGTTCGGCGAGCGCGACCGCTGCCCGGTCGGCGGGCAGCGAGCCGCCGTTGAGGTCCGGCAACGCGGCGGCGAGCGTCGGGAAACGGTGCTCGCCGGCCGCGCGCAACGCCTGCTGGAACAGGCGTACGCCGGTCCAGTTGGACACGCACTCGCTGACCATCTCCATGTGCCGGTGCGGGCAGGCGTCTCCGGTCATCCACGCGTAGAAGGCGTTGTCGGCGGCCCCGTCGTACCCGCCGGCCTGCACCAGCGCGAGCCAGCCGTCCTCGTCGTAGCCGACCGGCCCGACCGGGCACGGCGTGGCGAGGCCGTCCTGCCAGCACCGGCAGTACACGAACGCGTCGAGTCCCACGCCGGCACGCTACCGGCGCCCGCCCGGCGCCGCGTGCCGGTTTCCGGCCGCTCAGGTGGCGCGCGCTGATCTGCGGCTCAGGTGACGGCGAGCAGCACTGCGTCTCCGCGCGCCGCCGCGTCGCGGTAGAAGTCGCGCAGTGCGGCGAAGTTCGGCAGCAGGTAGCTGTCGAACTCGTCGTCGCCGTCGTCCCAGATGTGCGGGTAGATCTCGGCCTCCGACATGGCCTCCGGGTCGAAGCGGGCCCGCAGCGTCGCGTCGTCCACCGCGTCGAGCCCGGCGGCCACGGCGCGCACGGCGTCCGGCATGAGCAGCCGGGCCGGGCCCATGCCGAGATCCGGCCCGATCGGGTCGCCGCCGACGATCGCCGGTCCGGCGTCGCCCCGGATCTCGTACGTGGTGCCGTTCAGCAGGTAGTGCAGGCCGTGCCACGCCTTGTCGAGGTCGAGCTCGTCCGGGCCACCCTGGAACACGGTGCCGACCTTCTCCGGGTCGGCGAGGACCGCCGCCAGCTCCTCGGCGGGCAGCCGGCGTGCGTTGAAGATCATGCCCATGGGGTTGCCTCTCGGGGGTGCCGGTGGGAATCGGCGGCAGCGTAGCGTGCGCGTGTGACAGCCATGGCACCATCGGCGCATGGCCACTGACACCCGGCACCTCAGCGTCCACATCGACCGCACGGTCGCGGATGTCTACGCCTTCGCCGCCGACCCGGCGAACCTGACCCGCTGGGCACCGGGCCTCGGCGGCTCGGTCGTGTCCCTCGACGGCCACTGGTTCGTGGACACACCCGAAGGGCGGGCGCGGCTGACCTTCGCACCGGCCAACGAGTACGGCGTGCTCGACCACGAGGTGCGGACGCCGTCGGGCGAGACGGTGTACGTGCCGTTGCGCGCCATCGCCGACGGCGACGCCACCGAGGTGGTGTTCAGCCTGCGGCGGATGCCCGGCATGAGCGACACGGACTTCGACCGGGACACCGCGCTCGTGGAGGCGGACCTGGCCCGGCTCAAGGCCGTACTGGAGAGCGCCGCCGGCTGACCGGCGCGCGTGGTTACTCCGGCGCGCATGTTCGCTGAACTGGGAATTGCGGCCGGGCTCGGCCGGAGATCGTGAGCGGGAGGGAATTCGGCGCACCTGTGCGCCGGCGTTCGAATCCGGCAGGCGCAATCCGGCTCACGCAATCCGGCGCACGCAATTCGGTGATTCAGTCGCCGATCGCGTCCCGCATTCGTTCCCTCGTCCAGTATTCGGACGGGTCGGTGGCGCCCGGGCTCGGATTGTGCGTCGCGACCACCGGGCCGGGCGGCGCCGGTCGCGCCCCGCCGCCGTCGCGCGCCGCGAGGACCACGACGGCCCCGGTGACGGCGAGCGCCGCGACGGCGGCCGCGCCGAGCAGCACACGATGTGACATGTCGCCTCCTCCGGGGCCGGGTGCCGGTCTGACTGGCGCCGGTCCGCCTGGTGCGCCGGGCGGCACACCAGGCGGACCGTCGTTCACCAGGTGTCGTTCGCGTACGTGTTGTAGAGCGTCCCCACCACCGCGGCGGAGAAGTACGGCGAGCCGTTCGTGTTCGAGCCGCTCGAGTAGCTCATCACCCCGTGCACGTCACCACGTCTGGTGGTGTTGTCGTAGCTGTAGTACCACGGGCCGCCGCTCGAACCGCCCCCGAAGCCGCAGTTCATCTCGATCCGATTGCTGCCCGCGTCCCTCGACGTGCCCGAGCAGACCCACTGGATCTCGCCGCTGTCCTTGTTGCTCGGGTAGCCGAAGATGTCGTAGTGGTACTCGCGGCCACCGCCGGTGAGCAGCCCGTTGGCCCCGACCGCGTCCACGATCGACCGGCTGCCGTAGACGAGCGCGACCGCCACGTCGTACTGCCGCTCACGGGTGCTGATCCAGCCGCTCGGCACCGCCAGCGTGGACCAGTCCCAGGTGCCGTACGGCTGCGCGCCGTTGCGGTACGACGGCACGAACATCCAGTTCGCGGTGTGCCAGTCCCGGCCCGGCCCGTCGTGCACGCAGTGCGCGGCGGTGAACACCATGTTGCGCGCCGGGCTGTTCACCACGCTCGCCGAGCAGTAGTGGCCCAGGCCGTCGGTCGAGCTGGTGTAGAAGATCTTCCCCACCGTGATCGATTCGTTGAGCTGGGTGCCGAAGCCGCTGCCGTCCTTCGGCGCCACCGCCTCCGCGAAGCGCCGCACCCGCTCCGCCGCAGGGCTCCGGGTGACCGGGCCCGCGCCCTTCTCCACCTCGTCGGCGGGAGTGGCCGCCGCCATGCGCTCGGCCGTCCAGTACGCCCGGGCCTGCCCGGCCGACGACCCCGCCTTGCGCTCGATCGAGGTGACCGCGGCCGGAGCGGCGGTGCCG
The DNA here is from genome assembly GCF_057196585.1 of Micromonospora sp. ATLC20. Classification (NCBI taxonomy): domain Bacteria; kingdom Bacillati; phylum Actinomycetota; class Actinomycetes; order Micromonosporales; family Micromonosporaceae; genus Micromonospora; species Micromonospora sp. ATLC20. The sequence continues at coordinate 4,557 of NZ_JBXUOV010000108.1, read as the reverse complement.
GACGTGGTGCCGGTGGCGGCCTGAGCCGGAGCGCCGGCGAGGATCGTCGGCAGGATCAGGATCGGCAACGCCAGAAGTCTCATCGACGTTTTCATGAATTCCTTCCCAGTCTTTCGATTTCCGTATCGAAAACTGGAGCGCCCCCGTGGTTCATCGCGATAGCGGAAACGTATCGACGGGCTTCGGGGCGTGTCAACGAATCATGGACGTCGATTCTGTGCAGTGTCGGATGTGCGATCGGCCCGCGGGAATTCCATCGAGTCGCAATTTGCAGGGTGGATGAGGTGCACGAATAGGGCCGCTCCCCGCCGGAGCGGGAAGCGGCCCTGTGTCAGCCGTACGGGATCAGCTGGCGATCATGCGGCGCAGCACGTACTGCAGGATGCCGCCGTGGCGGTAGTAGTCCGCCTCACCCGGGGTGTCGATGCGGACCACGGCGTCGAACTCCACGCCGGTGTCGGTGGTGACCTTCACCGTGCGCGGGGTGTCGCCGTCGTTGAGCGCGGTGACGCCGCTGATCGAGAACGTCTCCGTGCCGGTCAGGCCCAGCGACTCGGCGGTCTCGCCGCCCGGGAACTGCAGCGGCAGCACGCCCATGCCGATCAGGTTCGAGCGGTGGATCCGCTCGTACGACTCGGCGATGACCGCCTTCACGCCCAGCAGCATCGTGCCCTTCGCCGCCCAGTCACGCGACGAGCCGGAGCCGTACTCCTTGCCGGCCAGGATGACCAGCGGGACGCCCGCCTCCTGGTACGCCATCGAGGCGTCGTAGATCGAGGTCTGCTCGCCGGTCAGGTGGTTGACCGTGAAGCCGCCCTCGACACCCGGGACGAGCTGGTTGCGCAGCCGGATGTTGGCGAACGTGCCCCGGATCATCACCTCGTGGTTGCCCCGGCGGGAGCCGTACGAGTTGAACTCGTGCCGGGCCACGCCGTGCTCGGCCAGGTACTTGCCGGCGGGGGAGTCCGCCTTGATCGAACCGGCCGGGGAGATGTGGTCGGTGGTCACCGAGTCGCCCAGCTTGGCCAGCACCCGCGCGTCGGCGATGTCCTGCACCGGGGCCGGCTCCTGCTGCATGCCCTCGAAGTACGGGGGCTTGCGCACGTAGGTCGACTCGCCGTCCCAGGAGAACGTGTCACCGGTCGGGGTCGGCAGCGACTGCCAGCGCTCGTCACCGGCGAACACGTCGGCGTACGCGGCGCTGAAGCCGGTCGCGCCGATCGCGGAGGCGATGACGTCCTGGATCTCGGCGCTGTTCGGCCAGATCTCCCGCAGGAACACCGGGTTGCCCTGGGCGTCCTCACCGATCGGCTCGTTCGCCAGGTCGATGTCCATGGTGCCGGCGAGCGCGTACGCGACCACCAGCGGCGGGGACGCCAGGTAGTTCATCTTGACGTCCGGGTTGATCCGGCCCTCGAAGTTGCGGTTGCCGGACAGCACCGACACGACTGCGAGGTCACCGTCGTTGACGGCGGCGGAGACCTCCTCCGGCAGCGGGCCGGAGTTGCCGATGCAGGTGGTGCAGCCGTAGCCGACCAGGTTGAAGCCGAGCTTCTCCAGGTACGGGGTGAGGCCGGCGCGGTCGTAGTAGTCCATGACGACCTTCGAGCCCGGCGCCAGGGTGGTCTTCACCCACGGCTTGCGGGCCAGGCCCTTGTCCACCGCGTTGCGGGCCAGCAGCGCGGCACCGATCATGACCTGCGGGTTCGAGGTGTTAGTGCAGGAGGTGATCGCGGCGATCACCACGGCGCCGTGGTCCAGCTCGTACTCGACGCCGTCGGCGCCGGTCACGCGTACCGGATTGCTGGCCCGGCCGCCCGCGCCCACCGCGGCGGTCTCCAGGTCGCGCGGCGCGTCCGCCGGGTCGTTCACGCCGTTGGCGGGGGAGTCGCTGGCCGGGAACGACTCGGCCGACGCCTCGTCGGCCGGGCCGTCGGTGCCGAACGGCTTCTCCTGCTGCGGCACGCCCGGCTTGCGGCCCGGGTCGCCACCGGTCTCGTCGGCGGCCACGTAGTCGCTGAGCGCGGCGCGGAACAGCGTCTTGGCGCTACCGAGCGGCACCCGGTCCTGCGGGCGCTTCGGGCCGGCCAGCGACGGCTCGATGGTGCTGAGGTCCAGCTCCAGGCGCTCGGAGTACTCCGGCTCGCGCTCCGGGTCGTGCCAGAGGCCCTGCTCCTTGGCGTACGCCTCGACCAGCGCGACCTGAGCCGCGTCGCGGCCGGTCAGCTCCAGGTAGCGGACGGTCTCGGCGTCGATCGGGAAGATCGCCACGGTCGAGCCGTACTCCGGCGACATGTTGCCGATGGTGGCGCGGTTGGCAAGCGGCACCGCGCTCACGCCCGGGCCGTAGAACTCGACGAACTTGCCGACCACGCCGTGCTTGCGCAGCATCTCGGTGATGGTCAGCACCAGGTCGGTGGCGGTGGTGCCGGCCGGCATCTCACCGGAGAGCTTGAAGCCGACCACGCGGGGGATCAGCATGCTGACCGGCTGGCCGAGCATCGCGGCCTCGGCCTCGATGCCGCCGACGCCCCAGCCCAGCACGCCCAGGCCGTTGACCATCGTGGTGTGCGAGTCGGTGCCGACGACCGTGTCCGGGTACGCCTGGCCGTTGCGCTCCATGATCGTGCGGGCCAGGTACTCGATGTTGACCTGGTGCACGATGCCGGTGCCCGGCGGGACGACCTTGAACTCGTTGAACGCGGTCTGGCCCCAGCGTAGGAACTGGTAGCGCTCCTTGTTGCGCTCGTACTCCAGCTCGACGTTGCGCTCGAAGGCGTCCGCGCGGCCGAACAGGTCGGCGATGACCGAGTGGTCGATGACCAGCTCGGCCGGAGCGAGGGGGTTGACCTTGCTGGCGTCGCCGCCCAGGTCACGGACCGCCTCGCGCATGGTGGCCAGGTCGACCACGCAGGGCACGCCGGTGAAGTCCTGCATCAGCACCCGGGCCGGGGTGAACTGGATCTCCACGCTCGGGTCGGCGGTGGCGTCCCACGCGCCGAGCTGCTGGATGTGGTCAGCGGTGATGTTCGCGCCGTCCTCGGTCCGCAGCAGGTTCTCCAGCAGGATCTTCAAGCTGTAGGGCAGTCGTTCGTGGCCCTCCACCTTGTCGATCCTGAAAATCTCGTAGCTCGCGTCTCCGACGCGTAGCTGGGTCTTCGCACCGAAGGTGTCGAGGCTCGCCACGTCGTACTCCTTCACACCAGCGACCGTGAGTAGTCCTGAGCAGTTTGTCGCACCGACCGGGGCGCTGCCGTGCTTAGGCAACACTTACCTGCGTCGGTCTCAACAAAACCGTACGTCCGTCTTGCTATTCGTGCAACCTCGTGCCACGCTGCGGGACGAGGAGGTGCCCCCATGATCCATCACGTCCTGCTCGCCTGCCCCCGCGGCTCCGAGGACGCGTCCCGCTCCTTCTACACCGGCCTGCTCGGCCTCACCGAGAAGCCCAAACCCCCGGCCCTCGCCGCCCGCGGTGGTTGCTGGTTCACCGGGTACGACACCGAGCTCCACCTGGGCGTCGAGGACGACTTCCGCCCTGCCCGCAAGGCGCACCCCGCGTTGCTGCGCCCCGACCTGGACGAGCTGGCCGCCCGCCTGGACGCCGCCGGACACACCGTGACCTGGGGCGACGACGAGATTCCCGGCATGCGGCGGTTCCACACGTACGACCCGCACGGCAACCGGCTGGAGTTCCTGGCCCCCGCGGGGTGACCGGGCGCGGGTAGGGTCGGCAGGTGGTCGACGTACAGCACTGGCTCGCCGCCCTCCCACCGGGCCTCATCTGCCTGCTCGTGGGCGTGGTGATCGGCGTGGAGAGCATGGGCATCCCGCTGCCCGGCGAGATCGTGCTGGTCAGCGCCGCACTGCTCGCCGCCACCGGCGCCGTCGGGCCCGAGTGGGTGGCCGCCGCCGCGGCCACCGGCGCCATCCTCGGCGACTCCATCGGGTACGCCGTGGGCCGGCGCGGAGGTCGCCCACTGCTGGAACGGCTCGGCCGGCGCTTCCCGAAACACCTCGGTCCGGCACACCTGGCCCGCGCCGAGCTGAGCTTCGCCCGGCACGGCGTCTGGGCGGTGTTCTTCGGGCGGTTCGTCGCGCTGCTGCGCATCCTCGCCGGCCCGCTGGCCGGGGCGCTGCGCGTGCCGTACCGCCGGTTCCTGGTCGCGAACGCCGCGGGCGGGCTGGTGTGGGCGTTCGGCACCACCTACCTGTTGTTCTACGTGGGGCAGGCCGCGGAGCACTGGCTCAAGGACATCTCCTGGGCCGGGCTGGTGCTGGCCGTGCTGGCCGGCGTGGTGAGCACCGCGTGGCTGCGCCGCCGCGCCAAGCGCCTGCACGTGCCCGAGCCTTCCGACCAGCCCGCCCCGGTCCCCGCCGCCGACCGCTGACCCCTTACTCCCCACCTCACCCGAGGCGGACGACCCAGTCCAGCGCTTCCAGGACATCACCGGACAGGGCCGCACCGCCGCACCGCGCTCTCCCTAGCGCCGTTCCGCCCCCGCCCCCGCCCCCGCCCCGCCCCGCCCTCGCGCCGCCCCGCCCCTCCCGCCGGCC
>NZ_JBXUOV010000107.1:0-19806 GCF_057196585.1 Micromonospora sp. ATLC20 | reverse complement strand
GGGCAGCCCCGAGCTGGTCGCGCGGCTGGCCCGCCTCGGCGGGGAGCTGGCCGCCGCGGTGCCCGGCACCGCCCGCGTCGCGACCCACCCCGTTCCGGTACGCCTCGGCGCCGCGACCACTGTCGACGGCGCGTTCCCGGTGCTCGTGCCGGTGGGTGCGGGCGCGCACCTGGCGGTCGACGCGGACGCCCGTGACCCGCGCGTCGGCGAGCTGCTGCGGGCGGTGGTGGTACGGCTGCTGACCGCCGCTCCGGCCGGTGCGATCCGGGTCGCCGGCATCGACCAGGCCGCCTTCGGCGCGGCGTTCCTTCCGCTGCGCCCACTCCAGGACGCCGGGGTACTCGCCGCGGCGGCGACCACCGAGGCGGAGACGACGGCCCTGCTCGACCTGGCCGAGCGGCATGCCCGTACCGCCCAGCGGTCCGCGCCGGAGGACCGCGAGCTGCTGGTGGTGGTCGCCGCGTCCGCGCCGCCGCCCCGGGAACTGGCCCGGCTCGCCGCGCTCACCCACGCCGGCCCGGCCGCTGCGGTCTGCGTGCTGCTGGCCGGTCACCCACCGGCCGGGCCGAGCGCCGCGCCGCCGCTGGGCGCCACCACCCAGCTGCGCGTCACCGAGCGGTACACGCTCGTCGGCGACCCGCCCGGGCGCCCGTTCAGCACCGACGGCAGCGGGCTGGCCGCGCCGGTGGTGCTCGACGGCGACCCGTCGCACGCCACCGTCACCGCGCTGGCCCGCCGGTACGCCGAGGCCGCCGATCAGGACGGCGTCACGTTCACCGACCTGCTGCCCGCGCAGCGCTGGGCCGGGTCCGCCGCCTCCGGGCTGCGTACCGTGCTCGGCCGGGCCGGACGCCGCCCGCTGAGCGTGGCGTTCGACGACGCCACCCCGCACTGGCTGATCGGCGGGCGGACCGGCGCGGGCAAGACGGTGCTGCTGCTCGACGTGCTCTACGGGCTGGCCGCCCGCTACTCCCCGGCCGAGCTGCGGCTGATGCTGCTCGACTTCAAGGAGGGCGTCAGCTTCACCGAGTTCGTGCCCACCGACCGTGACCCGTCCTGGCTGCCGCACGCCGATGCGGTCGGCATCGAGTCCGACCGCGAGTACGGCGTGGCCGTGCTGCGCGAACTGCGCGCCGAACTGGGCCGCCGCGCCGACCTGCTCAAGCGGCACGGCGTCAGCCGCCTGGCGGACCTGCCGCCCAACGCCCGGCCGCCCCGGATCGTCACGGTGGTCGACGAGTTCCACGTGCTGTTCGCCGGCAACGACGCGCTGGCCCGGCAGGCCGTCGACCTGATCGAGGAACTGGCCCGCAAGGGCCGCTCGTACGGCCTGCACCTGGTGCTGGCGAGCCAGAGCACCACCGGCATCGAGGCGCTCTACGGCCGGGCCGAGGCGATCTTCGGGCAGTTCCCGCTGCGGATCGCGCTACCAGGCGGCGACGCCGTGCTGGACCCGCGCAACGACGCCGCGCGCGGGCTCACCGTCGGCACGGCAGTGGTGAACACCGGCGCGGGTGCGCCCGGCTCGGACGCCGAGGTGCGGTTCCCCGACGCGCACGCCGCCTCGGCCGACCTCGCCGCGCTGCGCCACGAACTGCACGCGGCCCGCCCGGCCGGGTCACGCCCGCCTGCCGTCTTCCGGGGACACGAGACGCCCCGGCTCACCGACGACCCCGCCTGGGCGGCGCTGACACCCGGCGCCGACCCGCCGTACGCGCTCGTCGGCCGGGTAGTAGACGTCCCCGGCAGCCCGGCCGGCTTCGCGCTCGACGGCAGCCCGGGCCGGCACCTGGCGGTGGTCGGCACCGCCGGGGCGGGCGCGGACGTGCTCCGGTCGGCCACCCTGTCCCTGGCCCGCCAGCACGCTCCCGGCACCGCCCGGTTCCTGTTCGTGCCGCTGGCGCCGGGCACCACGGACGCCGCCGACGACCTGGCCATGACGCTCGCCGCCGCCGGGCACCCGGTCCGGCGCCTCGACGCCGGCGCGCTGCGCGCCCAGCTCGCCGAGGCCGCGACCGGCGACGCCCCGGCGGCCGGGCGCACCTACCTGGTGGTGTTCGGGATGGACGCCGCCGCCACGACGCTGGCCGCCTCCGACCCGGCGACGTTCCGCTCCGGGTACGACGACCTGCGCGCCGTGCTGCGCCAGGGCCCGCCGCGCGGGGTGCACGTGCTCGGCTGGTGGCGCGGGCTGCGCCGGCTCGCCGACGACCTCGGCGGCAGCGGGCACCGCGACGACGTGACCGGCCTGGTCGCGCTCAACGTCCCCGCCGCCGACCTGGGCCTGCACCTCGGCGTGCACGACCTGGCGTACGTCCCGCGCGAGGGGCGCGCCCTGCTGGTCGACCGGCACGAGCACCGCACCGCGCTGATCGTGCCGTTCGCCGCCGGGGGAGATATCACGTGAGCGCGAGGAGTGAGCCGGGTTTGCGAGCCCCGCAGTCGCGAACGGAAGACGGCCTTGTGAGCGCGAGGAGTGAGCCGGGTTTGCGAGCCCCGCAGTCGCGAACGGAAGACGGCCCAGCATGAGCGGATTCGACGAGTACGCGGCGCTGCTGCGGGAGCTGTCCACCCGGCAGCGCGGCGGCGAGCGGGAGATCGCGGCCGAGGCGGAGCGCCGCCGTGGCCTCCAGTCCGCCGTCGACACGCTCGGGCAGCGGCTCGCCGCCCAGGGGCAGCATCTGGACCGGCTCGGGCAGGCGATCGGCACGCCGATGACGTCGGTACCGGCGGAGGCGCCGGAGCCGGCGATGGCTGCCGGTGGGGGAGCGCCGGCTCCCGCACCCGGACTGGGGGACGGGGTGACCGGCGGCGCAGCCGACGCGCCGGGGCGGCCGGATGTCGGGGCGTACCCCTCGGGGGGTGTTCCGGCGCCGCGGGCCGGCGACCCGGCGGCGGAGCTGGCGGCGGCGGGGCGGCTCGCCGAGGAAGCCGACGCGTTCGGGCAGCAGGCCGACGCGCTGGCCCGCACGCCGGTGCTGCTGCCCACCTGGTCGGCGCCGGCCCGGGCGGTGGTGGTGTACGCGGGCTGCGCGCTGGTCGGCTCGCTGCTGATGCTGATCGCGATAGTGGGTTCGTCGCTGCCGGTGACCGGGCTGGACCTGGTCGCGGCGCTGAGCTGCGCGGGCGTCCCGCTGATGTCCTTCGTGGCCGGTCAGGTGGTGCTCGCCCGCTGGGGCCGCCCGGCGGTGGAGGGCGACGCGCCGCCGGCCGGACGGTACGTGCCGCTGGGTTTCGTGATCTGCGCGCTGGTCTCCCCGTCCTTCTTCTGCCTCTACCTCCTCCTCTTCCGCCTCCTGCGCTGACAGTGAGGCGGGGTGGGGCGGTAGGCTGCGCGCGGGTCGGTGAGCTGGGGGAGGGCGTGTGAGCGCGGCGGAGATCATCGCCAGGCTGGCGGCGGCGGCACAGAAGCTGGACGAGGCCAAGGCACGCACCGCCGCCGCCGCGCAGGACGCGGCCGAGGCGCGGGCGCTGGTGGCGGGCGCGCTGGAAGGGGCCACGGCGGGCCCGCTGATCGGCGCCATCGACTCCTACCGGCAGGCGCTGGCGCAGGCCGCGCAGGGCGGGGAGCCGGCCCGGCAGCACGTGCAGGAGACCATCGCGAAGGTCCAGGCGCTGGGCAACTGAGCCCGGCCCGGCATGCCGGTTTGCGCTGAGGGCGCGACAAGGGTTACCGCCGCGTAACTTTTCATTGACGTGTGTGAAATCGGACACGCATCATCGTGTCCACGATCGATCGGATCCCACCCGTCCCCCCGGGTACGCCCGGGTGCCTCCCCCCGGAGGTGCAGCCCATGCTGCTCCGAACGATCCTGGCCGCCACCACCGCCGCCACCGTCCTGCTCGTCCCGGCCGCCGCCCAGGCCGCCACCGCCGAACCCGCCGCTCCGTCGAGCACGGCCACCGTCGCCACCGCCGCGCAACGGGCCGCCGCCGCGGCCGCCGACCCGGTGATCGTGGTCGGCGGCCTGAGTGGAATCTCCATCGCGTACGAGCCGATCGCCGCCCGGCTGCGCGCCGACGGCTACCGGGTCTCGATCTTCCAGTTGCCGAACCTCGGCCTCGGCGACATCCGCGAGTCCGCCCGTTCCCTGGCGTCCTACGTGGACCGGGTGCGCGCCACCACCGGCGCCGCGCGCGTCGACCTGGTCGGCCACTCCGAGGGCGGCCTGGTCAGCCGCTGGTACGTCAAGTACCTCGGCGGCACCGCCACCGTCGACCAGTACGTCAGCCTGGGCAGCCCGCAGTACGGCACCTCCGTCGCCAACCTGGTCGCCTTCCTCGGGCTGGGCAGCTGCGCCGGGGTGATCGCCTGCCAGCAGATGACCATCGGGTCGAGCTTCCTCGCCGACCTCAACGCCGGGGACGACACCCCCGGCCCGGTGCGCTGGGCGACGGTGCGCACCTGGCAGGACGAACTGGTCCGGCCGGTCGACAACGCCGTGCTCGCCGACGGCGCGACGAACATCCTGGTGCAGGCGTGGTGCCCGCTGCGGGTCGTCGGCCACCTCGGGCTGGTGCTGGACGGCACCACGTACACGGCGGTGCGCCAGGTGCTCTCCGGCGCCGCGGTCCAGCCGAACTGCTTCGCGGTCTGAGCCACGTGCCCGGGCCCGCCGTCGTGCGGTCCCGGGCACGTTCAGTCGTCGGCTCGCCCGCGGATCACGTCGGCGGCCCGCCAGGCCAGCGCGGTCACCGGGGCGCTGGTCCAGCCGGCCACCATCACCGGCAGCACCGACGCGTCGACCACCCGCAGCCCGTCCACGCCGCGTACCCGCAACCGCGGATCGACCACGTGGTCGTCGCCGGTGCCCATCGCGCAGGTGCCGATCGCGTGGTAGCCGCAGTAGCCGCGCGCCACCGCCGCCTCGACGATCTCCGCGTCGGTGGTGGCCGCCGTCCCGGGCACCGTCTCGGCCCGGATGCGCTTCGCGATCGGGCCGGTGCCGAAGAACTCCCGCATCCGGCGGAACAGGTCCACCGCCACCCGCCGGTCGTGCTCGGTGGTGAGGTAGTTCGCCACGATGGCCGGCGGCGTACGCGGGTCCGCGCCGGTGATGGTCAGGCTGCCCTCGCTGTCCGGGCGGGTCACCGTGCCCAGGCACATCACGCCCGGCTCCCGTTCCAGTTCGAGGGCCTTGCCGGGCCGCGGTGGGGCGGCCGAGAACGGCGCCATCAGCAGGTGCGCGTCCGGGCGGTCCAGGTCGGGGCGGGACTTGAGGTGGGCCGCCACGTCCAGCACCGGCAGGGCGAGCGGGCCGCCCCCGGTGAGCAGCCAGCGCAGCGTGGCCCGGGCCTGCCCGAGCGGGCTGCCGATGGTCATGTTGTGGCCGCCGGGTTCGGCGAGGCGGTACTGGAGCACCATCGACCGGTGCTCGCGCAGCCCCGCGCCGACCCGTGGCCGGTCGAGCAGCACCGGCACCCCTGCCGCGCGCAGCGTGTCCGCCGGACCGATGCCGGAGACCTGCAACAGGTGCGGGGTGGCCAGAGCGCCCGCGGCGAGGATCACCTCACCGGCCGCCCGGTACGTGGTCTCCCCGCCGCCGCGCGCCACCCGTACACCGGTGGCCCGGCCGCCCTCGACGAGCACCCGCAGGACGACGGCGCCGACCTCGACGGTCAGGTTGGGCCGGCGCCGAACCGGGTGCAGGAACGCGTCGGCGGCGCTGACCCGGCGTCCGGCGCGGATCGTGGCGGTCGGGTAGCCGATCCGCTCGTCGTCGTGGGCGTCCAGGTCGTCGGCGTGGCGCCAGCCCAGCTCGGCGCCGGTCGCCACCATCTCCTCGGCGAGCGGGTCGGTGCCGGTGGCGATGGACAGCCGCACCGGGCCGCCCGTGCCCCGATGCGGCGCGGGCCCGAGCGGATGGTCCTCCAGCTGCGGGAACACCCGGCCCATGACCGACCAGCCCCAGCCCAGCGGTTCGAGGGCGTCCCAGTCCCGGGCCGCGCCGCGGCTCCAGATCATGCCGTTCACCGACGTCGAGCCGCCGATCATCCGTCCGCGCTGCCAGATCTCCCGGCGGCCCGGCCCGGTGGTGGCCGGGTAGTGCCAGGCGGTGCGCTCGTCGTCCATCAGCCGGGAGAACGCCTTGGGCACCCGCACGTACGGGCTCCGGTCCCAGCCGCCCGCCTCCAGCAGCAACACCCGCGTCCCCGGATCCTCGGTGAGCCGGTTGGCCAGCACGCACCCCGCCGCGCCGGCCCCCACGATGACGTAGTCGAATTCCTCCACAGGGGACCCCCACTCATGAGAATCCCTCTGACAGTAGTTGTCCGATCACATTCCGCGAAAGGGGCCGGTCGGCGGAGGTGCGGCGGCCGGCTCAGGCGGCCTTCGCCAGCGCCTCGAACTCGTCGTCGGTCAGCTCCACCTCGGCCGCCGCCACGTTCTCCTCCAGGTGCGCCACCGACGACGTACCCGGGATCGGCAGCATCACCGGCGACCGGCGCAGCAGCCAGGCCAGCGCGAGCTGCGCCGGGCTGGCGCCGTGCGCGGTCGAGATCGCGTCCAGCGGGCCGCCGGGCCGGGCCAGGTTGCCGGTGGCGATCGGGAACCACGGGATGAACGCCAGGTCGTGGCGCTCGCAGTGCTCCAGCACGTCCTCCGCGCTGCGGTCGGCCAGGTTGTAGAGGTTCTGCACGGACACGATCGGCGCGATCGCCCGGGCCGCCTCGATCTCCTCGACCCTGACCTGGGACAGCCCGATGTGCCGGATCTTGCCCTCCTGGCGCAGCAGCGCCAGCTCGCCGAGCTGGTCGGCCAGCGGCACCTTCGCGTCGATGCGGTGCAGCTGGTAGAGCGGGATGCAGTCCAGGCCCAGGTGGCGCAGGCTCAGCTCGCACTGCTGGCGCAGATACTCCGGGCGGCCCACCGGCCGCCAGTCGTCCGGGCCGGAGCGGGTCAGGCCGGCCTTCGTCGCGATGACCAGGTCGTCGGCGTACGGGTGCAGCGCCTCGCGGATCAGCAGCTCGCTGACGAACGGCCCGTACGAGTCGGCGGTGTCGATGAACGTGACGCCCAGCTCGTACGCGCGGCGCAGCACCCGTACCGCCTCGGCCGGATCCTTCGGGTCGCCCCACACGCCGGGGCCGGTGAGCTGCATCGCCCCGTAGCCGAGGCGGTCGACCGGCAGGTCGCCACCGATCCGGTAGCTGCCCGACGCCTTGGCGGGCTGGGTGCTGGTGGCCATTCGCGGTCCTCCTGTGCTCGTTCGTACCTCGCGGGGCGGTGTTGCGCCCCGACCCTGGACATTCCCCGAATCGTGGCGGCGAAGCACTGGCAGTTGCGGCGAGCGGCCCCGGCGCACCGGGCCGCCGTGGGAGGCTGGGCGGGACGGTGCTCAGGAGGTGCGCATGGCCGCGACGCCACGGCTCGACTTCGCGCTGGACACGTACGAGTGCATCGTGCTCTACCCGGGGCCCTCGGGACGGGCCCTGCCGGACGAGACCGTGCAGCGGTTGCAGGCCGAGCACCTCCAGCACATGCGGGCGCTGCAACGGCGCGGCATCGTGCTCGTGGACGGGTCGGTCGACGGCCCGGCCCGGGAACCCGACCCGCCGATCGGTTTCGGCCTGGCCCGGACCGGCTCGGTGGACGACGTCCGCAGCGTCATGGAGGCCGACCCGGCGGTGCAGGCCGGGCTCTACCGGGTCGAGGTGCTCACCTTCCTCTGCCCGGCCGGCTCACTGGAGTTCCCGCTGGTCAAGACGGAGAGCTGAGGCGCGACGCCCGCCCCTCCGACGGCACCGATCGCTGCCGCGTACCCAGTGCCCGCCCACGGCCGGACGGCCGGGCGCGGCGGCCCCACAGTGCCCCCGGCCGGTCCGTGACGGGGAGCGGTACGATTTCTCACCGCGCGGTCGCTGATGCCCGCCACACGACGTTCCGGTGCGGTACGCCTACCGCCCGCCCACGCGGTTGACGCGCGTCGTTGGACAAATGTTCCGCAGTCCGCAAGGGGTCGGCCGGGAGGCCGATCCGGAGGAGAGACTAGCCTGATGGGCGTGACACGCCGCGCGAAGATCGTCTGCACTCTCGGCCCCGCAACCGCGTCCCCGGAGCGTATCCGCGGCCTCGTAGAAGCGGGCATGAACGTGGCGAGGCTCAACTTCAGCCACGGCAGTCACGCCGACCACGAGTCGGTCTACCGGCTGGTCCGGGAAGCGGCCGAGGCGGCCGGCAAGCCGGTCGCCGTGCTCGCCGACCTCCAGGGGCCCAAGATCCGTCTCGGCCGGTTCGCCGACGGCCCGCACGAGTGGCGCACCGGCGACTCCGTCGTGATCACCGGTGACGACGTCCTCGGCACCAAGGAGCGGGTCTCCTGCACCTACCGCAAGCTGCCCCAGGAGGTGAAGCCGGGCGACCGGCTGCTGATCGACGACGGCCGCGTCGCGGTCGAGGTCAGCGACGTCACCGGCAACGACATCCGGTGCCTGGTCACCGAGGGCGGCCCGGTCTCCAACAACAAGGGTGTCTCGCTGCCGAACGTCGCGGTGAGCGTCCCGGCCCTGTCCGACAAGGATGCCGCGGACCTGCGCTTCGCCCTCGGCCTCGGCGTCGACCTGGTCGCGCTGTCGTTCGTGCGGTCACCGGAGGACATCAAGCTCGTCCACTCGATCATGGACGAGGAGGGTGTGCGCCGCCCGGTCCTGGCCAAGGTCGAGAAGCCGGAGGCGGTCGACCACCTGGAGGCGATCGTGCTCTCCTTCGACGGGGTCATGGTCGCCCGCGGTGACCTCGGCGTCGAGCTGCCGCTGGACCAGGTGCCGCTGGTGCAGAAGCGCGCCGTGCAGCTGTGCCGGGAGAACGCCAAGCCGGTCATCGTGGCCACCCAGATGCTCGACTCGATGATCGAGAACTCCCGCCCGACCCGCGCGGAGGCCTCCGACGTGGCGAACGCGGTGCTCGACGGCGCGGACGCGGTGATGCTCTCCGGCGAGACCAGCGTCGGCAAGTACCCGGTGCTCACCGTCAGCACCATGGCGAAGATCATCACCACCACCGAGGCCGGCTCGATCGCCGTCCCCCGGTTGCAGCACGATCCGCGTACGCACGGCGGGGCGCTCACCGTCGCCGCCTCGTCGATCGCCCGGGCCATCGGCGCCAAGGCCATGGTCGCGTTCTCGCAGACCGGTGACACCGTCAAGCGGCTGGCCCGGCTGCACTGCGACCTGCCGCTGCTGGCGTTCACGCCGGTGCCGGAGGTGCGCAACCAGCTCGCGCTGTCCTGGGGCGTGGAGACGTTCCTGATGCCGTTCGTCCAGCACACCGACGACATGTTCCGCCAGGTCGACCAGGCGCTGCTCGGCCTCAACCGGGCCAACCCGGGCGACTACGTGGTCATCGTGGCGGGCAGCCCGCCCGGCACCCCCGGCTCCACCAACACGCTGCGCGTGCACCAGCTCGGTTCGCTGGTCGACGCCGCCTCGGCGCGAGCCCTTCAATGAGTGGTGTGGCCACCGGGCAGGCCGCGGTCGACCAGCTGCTGGAGGTGCTCGACCTCGCCCGTACCGGAGAGATGACCTTCCGGGGGATGAGCCCGCAGGTGGGCCCGCAGCGGGTCTACGGCGGGCAGGTCGCCGGCCAGGCCCTGGTCGCGGCCGGCCGCACCGTCGATGCGGAGCGGGCCGTGCACTCCCTGCACGGCTACTTCGTGCGCCCCGGCGACCCGGCCGAGCCGATCGAGTACCAGGTGGAGAACGTCCGCGACGGCCGCTCCTTCTCGGTACGCCGCTCGGTGGCGTTGCAGCACGACAAGCCGATCTTCTTCATGTCGGCGTCGTTCCAGCGGCAGGAGGAGGGGCTGGACCACCACGCCCCGCTCCCGCCGGACGTACCCGGCCCGGACGACGTGCCGACCATGACCGACCGGCTCTCCCGCTACCCGGAGCGCCTGGGCATCTGGGGGATGATCCCGCGCCCGATCGACGTGCGCTACGTCGGCGAGCCCGGCTGGGTCCGCCCCGGCGACCGCCCGGCCGAACCGCACCAGCGGGTGTGGATGCGCCTGGACGGCAAACTGCCGGACGATCCGCTGCTGCACGCGTGCGCCCTCACGTACGCCTCCGACCTGACGCTGCTGGACTCGGTGCTGTCGGTGCACGGCGAGGTGTGGGGCCCGGGCGGTGTGGTCGGCGCGAGCCTCGACCACGCGCTGTGGTTCCACAGGTCGTTCCGCGCCGACGACTGGTTCCTGTACGACTGCTGGAGCCCGTCCGCGTCCGGCGCCCGTGGCCTGGCCACGGGCCGGATGTTCACCACCGACGGCCGGCACATCGCCAGCGCCGTCCAGGAGGGTCTGCTGCGGCGGGTCGGCGGCTGACCGCCCGGCCGGTGATCGTCCGGGCGCGGGTCGGGCGGCAGGTCCGCACCGCAGCGGACTAACCTGGCCGTATGCGTCTTTCCGCCCGGGTCGACTATGCCCTCCGCGCGGCCGCTGAGCTGGCCTCGGTCGCGGACGGGGGAAGCACCGGACGGAGCCGCCCGGTGACCGCCGAGCAGATCGCCCGCGCGCAGGACATCCCGCCGAAGTTCCTCGAGAGCATCCTGCTGCAACTGCGCCGGGGCGGCATCGTGCACGCCCAGCGTGGCCCCGAGGGCGGCTACTGGCTGGCCCGGCCGGCCGGCGAGATCTCCCTGGCCGAGGTGATCCGCGTCATCGACGGTCCACTCGCGCACGTGCGCGGGCAGCGCCCGGAACAGCTCGGCTACCAGGGCGCGGCCCGCGCCTTGCAGGACGTCTGGATCGCGCTGCGGGCCAGCGAGCGGGAGATCCTGGAGCTGGTCACCATCGCCGACGTGGCCGCCGGCGCGCTGCCCGGCCGGGTCAACGAACTGGCCGCCGACCCGCGCGCCTGGAGCTGACCACACCGTCCGGCGTCTCCTACCAACCGGATGGGGGACTTGACCCGGGGTGCCCTCGTGGCGCATTGTCGACCAAGTTGATAGGAGATACCGAAAAGTCAGGGGGCGCTCGTGCGCAAGCTGCTGGTCCTCGCCCTCGTCGGGCTCGCCGCGCAACTCGTCGACGGCGCGCTCGGCATGGCGTACGGGCTGACCTCCTCCACGCTTCTCCTGTTCGCCGGCGTGGCGCCGGCCGCCGCGTCCGCCTCCGTGCACCTGGCCGAGATCGGCACCACGCTCGCCGCGGGCGTCTCGCACTGGCGTTTCGGCAACGTCGACTGGAAGGTGGTCGGCCGCATCGCGCTGCCCGGCGCGATCGGCGCGTTCGCCGGGGCGACGTTCCTCAGCTCCATCTCCACCGAGGCGGCGGCGCCGTGGATGGCAGCCATCCTGTTCACGCTCGGCGCGTACCTGCTGGTGCGGTTCTCCCGGCCGCTGCGCGCCAACCGCGCCGCCGGCCGGCTCCGTAGCCGCTTCCTCGCCCCGCTCGGCCTGGTCGCCGGCTTCGTCGACGCCACCGGCGGCGGTGGCTGGGGCCCGGTCGCCACCCCGGCGCTGCTGGTCTCCGGCCGGATGGAACCCCGCAAGGTCATCGGCTCGGTGGACACCTCCGAGTTCGTGGTGGCCGGCGCGGCCAGCATCGGCTTCCTCATCGGCCTGGGCTCCGAGGGCTTCCTGCTGCCCACAGTGGCCGCCCTCCTGGTCGGTGGCCTGATCGCCGCGCCGATCGCGGCCTGGCTGGTCCGCATCGTCCCCGCTCAGCTGCTCGGCGCCGTGATCGGCGGCGTGATCGTGCTGACGAACGCCCGCACGCTGTTGAGCGCCGGCGGCGTGGGCGGCTCGGTGCCGGTGGTGGTGTACGTGCTGCTCGGCACCGCCTGGCTGGTCGCCGTCGGGCTGGCGGTGCGCGCCCTGCGCCGTACCCGCCGGGCCCGCGCCACCGTCGAGGCGGCCCTCGCCACCGGCTCTGCGCCGGCGGGAGAGCCCGCCGCGCCTGCGGAGCCGGGTGAGTTCGGCAAGTCTGGTGAGTCCGCCGAACCGGCGAAGCCCGCGGCGTCGGGGGAGTCCGCCGAGGCCGCGGAGTCGCGGAAGCTCGCCGCCGCCGTCGAAGGCTGAGCCTTCAGCTCTTCTCGGCGCGCGCCCCCGTACCCGAGAGGGGTGTTCCACGGCGTGTCGGCTGTCTCTTCTCGCCGCCCGCCGCCCGCGACTCTGCCGTGCCGCCGACCCGCCATGCCGCCGTCCGGCCGCGCCGCGCCGGCCGCCACTGCGCCGGGACGGGGTGGAGGGTGCGTGCGACGTGCGCGGTGAGCCGGGCGCTTGTGGGGGTGTCCGGCGGTGACCTAGGCTGACGGAGCGCGGAGCCGAATCACCGACGTCGATGTGTTGACGTCGCTCGTCGCGTCAGGGCACGTTCCGCCGGTCCGGGCAGGCCGGCGCTCGCCCCGTGCCTGACCTCCGCGAAAGGCATCCCCCGTGCACCTCACCATCCCCCGCCGCCGGATCGCGCTGCTCGCCGCGGCTTCGGCGGTCACCCTGTCGGCCGGCGCGCTCACCACGATGACCGCTGCGGCGGCGGCCGCCGCCTGCCGGGTCGACTACCGGATCACCAACCAGTGGAGCGGCGGCTTCGGCGCCGACGTGACAGTGACGAACCTCGGCGACCCGGTCAACGGCTGGACCCTCGGCTGGAGCTTCGCCGCCGGCCAGCAGGTCGTCCAGGCGTGGAACGCGACGGTCAGCCAGTCCGGCGCGCAGGTGAGCGCCCGCGACGCCGGCTACAACGCGGCCATCGGCACCGGCGGCACCGCGAACTTCGGCTTCAACGGCTCGTGGAACGACGCGTCGAACCCGGTTCCGGCCGCCTTCACGCTCAACGGCACCGCCTGCACCGGCGCGCCGTCCACCAGCGCGCCGCCGACGACCCCGCCACCGACGACCCCGCCACCGTCCACCACACCTCCGCCCACGACCCCGCCGCCGACCACACCTCCGCCCACCACGCCGCCGCCGACCACGCCGCCGGCCGGCGCGAAGCAGATGGAGGACCTCGACCGAGGGCTGATCAGCGTCCGCTCCGGCAGTGGGAACCTGGTCTCTTGGCGGCTGCTCGGCACCGAGACCTCGGGCGTGGCGTTCAACCTCTACCGGGGCGGCACCAAGGTCAACGGCAGCCCGATCACCGGCGCCACCACGTACCTGGACAGCGGCGCGGCGGCCGGATCGGCGTACACCGTGCGGGCCGTGGTGAACGGCGCCGAGCAGGCGGCGTCGGCCCCGGCGCTCCAGTTCGCCAACGGCTGGCTGGACGTGCCGATCCAGCCCCCGCCCGGCGGCACCACCCCGTCGGGGGAGGGGTACAGCTACGCGGCGAACGACGCGAGCGTCGGTGACCTCGACGGCGACGGCCGCTACGAGTTCGTGCTCAAGTGGGACCCGTCGAACGCCAAGGACAACTCGCAGTCCGGCTACACCGGCAACGTCTACGTCGACGCGTACACGCTCACCGGCACCCGGCTGTGGCGCGTCGACCTGGGCCGCAACATCCGCGCCGGCGCCCACTACACCCAGTTCCAGGTGTACGACTACGACGGCGACGGGGACGCCGAGGTGGCCATGAAGACCGCCGACGGCACCCGCTCCGGCACCGGCCAGGTGATCGGGAACGGCTCGGCCGACCACCGCAACTCCAGCGGCTACGTGCTCGCCGGCCCGGAGTACCTGACCATGTTCGACGGCCGCACCGGCGCCGCGCTGTCCACTGTCGACTACGACCCGCCGCGCGGCACCGTCTCCTCCTGGGGCGACTCGTACGGCAACCGGGTCGACCGTTTCCTCGCCGGCACCGCGTACCTGGACGGGCAGCGCCCTTCGCTGATCATGGCGCGCGGCTACTACACCCGGGCCGTCGTCGCGGCCTGGGACTTCCGCGACGGCACGCTGCGCAAGCGCTGGACGTTCGACTCGAACGCCTCCGGCAACGGCGCCGCCGCCGGCCAGGGCAACCACCAGCTCTCCGTGGCCGACGTGGACAACGACGGCCGCCAGGAGATCGTGTACGGCGCCGCCACCATCGACGACAACGGCCGGCTGCTGTACTCCACCGGCAACGGCCACGGCGATGCCCTGCACGTCGGCGACCTCGACCCGTCCCGCGCCGGCCTGGAGGTGTTCAAGGTCGACGAGGACGCCAGCAAGCCCAGTTCCTGGATGGCCGACGCGCGTACCGGGCAGATCATCTGGCAGACCGCGCCGAGCGGCGACAACGGCCGCGGCGTCTCCGGTGACGTATGGGCCGGCAGCCCGGGCGCGGAGTCCTGGTCGTCGGCGGTCGACGGGCTGCTCAACACCCGGGGCCAGAACGTCGGGCGCAAGCCGTCGTCGGCGAACTTCCTGATCTGGTGGGACGGCGACCCGGTCCGGGAACTGCTCGACGCCACGAAGATCGACAAGTACGGCACCGGCGGCGAGACCCGGCTGCTCACCGGCAGCGGCGTCGCCTCGAACAACGGCACCAAGTCCACCCCGGCGCTCTCGGCGGACCTGCTCGGTGACTGGCGGGAGGAGGTCGTGTGGCGCACCTCCGACAGCACCGCGCTCCGGATCTACAGCACGCCGGTGACCACCGGTCTGCGCCTGCCGACGCTGATGCACGACCCGCAGTACCGGGTGGCAGTGGCCTGGCAGAACACCGCCTACAACCAGCCGCTGCACCCGGGCTTCCACCTGGGCGACGGCATGAGCACCCCACCCGCGCCGAACATCTACCTGCGCTGAAACGGCAGGCACCGGGTCGCCGGCCGCGGAATCCGCTCCGCCGGCGACCCGGTGCACCACACCGCAGCATTCCCGACCCGTCCCGACCGGGAATGCCGTACCACCACCGAGGACAAAGTTAGGCGTCCCACGCGACGGTGCGGTGACGTGGCTATGAAGAGCGTGTTTCAGCCCTCCCGGCGCAGCCCGCCCGCCACCTTCTCGGCGATCAGCTCGAACGAGCGGACCCGGTCCGCCACGTCGTACACCATCGTGGTAAGCATCAGCTCGTCCGCGCCGGTGCGCTCCAGCAACTGACCGAGCTGCCGGGCCACCGTCTCCGGCGAGCCGGTCGCCTGGCCGTCGCGGCGCTGGGCGACGAACTCCCGCTCGAACTCCGAGTACGGGTACGCCGCCGCCTCCTCCGGCGTGACCAGCGGCTCCGGCCGCCCCGACCGCAGCTTCAGGAACGACAGCCCGGCCGGCCCGGCCAGCCACTCGGCCCGCTCGTCGGTCTCCGCGCAGACCGCGTTCACCGCCACCATCGCGTACGGCCGGTCCAGCCACTGCGACGGCCGGAAGTTCTGCCGGTAGAGCTGCAGCGCCGGGATCGTGTTCTGCGAACTGAAGTGGTGCGCGAACGAGAACGGCAGCCCGAGCAGACCGGCCAGCTGCGCGCTGAACCCGCTGGACCCGAGCAGCCACACCTGCGGCGACTGGCCGCGGCCCGGCGTCGCGGTGATCGGACCCGGCTCGGCGCCGGAGAAGTAGTTCATCAGGTCGGCCAGCTCACGCGGGAAGTGCTCGGCCGACAGGCCCTCCATGGTGCGGCGCAGCGCCAGCGCGGTCACCTGGTCGGTGCCCGGCGCCCGGCCGATGCCCAGGTCGATCCGGCCCGGGTGCAGCGCCTCCAGGGTGCCGAACTGCTCGGCCACCACCAGCGGCGCGTGGTTGGGCAGCATCACCCCGCCCGAACCGAGCCGGATCGTGCTGGTGTTCGCCGCCAGGTGCGCGAGCAGCACCGCCGGCGCGGAACTCGCGATCGCGGGCATGTTGTGGTGCTCGGCCACCCAGAACCGGCGGTAGCCCAGCTCCTCGGTGCGGCGGGCCAGCTCCGTGGTGTACCGCAGCGCCTCACCGGCACTGCCGGTCGCCGCCACCGGGGCAAGATCAAGAACAGACATGGGTACGTCGATCACAGGGAGGTGCAACAGGCGACGTGCCGGAATTGTTCCGCCGGGTGCGCTACCCCATACCCCGCGCCTGCTCGAAGATCAGGCTGGTCTGCGTGTGCTGCACCGCCGGATCGACTGCGAGATGATCGAGGACGAAGTCCCGCAGCGCGTCACCGGAGGCGGCCCGCACGTGCAGCACGTAGTCCTCCGCGCCCGCCACGTGGAACACCGACACCACCCCTGGTAGCCGCACCGACCGGGCCCGGAACGCGTCCACGGCGGCCCGCTCGTGCGCCGTCAGCCGCACCGACACCAGCGCCTGCAACGGCAGACCCACCGCCGCCGGGTCCACCTCGGCGTGGAACCCGCGGATCGCCCCGCACTCCCGCAGCGCCCGGGTACGCGTCAGACACGTCGACGGCGCCACCCCCACCCGCTCGGCCAGCGCGTTGTTCGGCAGCCGGCCGTCCGCAGTCAGCTCGGTGAGGATCGCGCGGTCGATGTCGTCCAGGCCGGCGAACGGCCGTACATCATTCGGTGCGGCAGGCATGTGACCATCCTTCACCGAATCACCGCCGAGCGAAAGCGTGATTAACAGAATCTTCTTCGCTGCTATTGCCTCCCACTATCGTCATGTTCGACAGTTCCGGCATGACTTCCGTGGACACCGCAGCCGTACACGCCGGGCGCGCCGACCTCGCCGGGCTCGGCGTCCACGTCCCGCCGATCGACCTGTCCACCACCAACCCGCTGCCCTCGGTGGCCGGCGGTGGAGACGACTACGAGACGCTCGCCACCGGCGGCACCCTCCCAGCCGGCGGCAGCGCCGTCTACCAGCGCCTCTGGAACCCCACAGTGGCCCGGTTCGAGACCGCGCTCGCCCAGCTCGAAGGCACCGCCGAAGCCGTCGCGTTCGCCAGCGGCATGGCCGCGCTCACCGCCACCCTGCTCGCCGCCACCCGCGACGGCAAGCGGCACGTCGTCGCCGTGCGCCCCCTCTACGGCGGCACCGACCACGTCCTCGCCACGGGCCTGCTCGGCACCGAGGTCACCTGGGCCACCACCGCCGACGTGGCCGCCGCGATCCGCCCCGACACCGCCATCGTGGTGGTCGAGACGCCGGCGAACCCCAGCCTCGACCTGGTCGACATCGCCGCGCTCGCCGAGGCCGCCGGTGACGTCCCGCTGCTCGTCGACAACACCGTCGCCACCCCGGTGCTCCAGCAGCCCGCCCGCCACGGCGCCGCGCTCGTGCTGCACAGCGCCACCAAGAGCATCGGCGGCCACGGCGACGTCCTCGCCGGCGTCGTCGCCTGCGGACCCGAGTGGGCCGCCCGGCTGCGCCAGGTCCGTGCCGTCACCGGCGCCGTCCTGCACCCGCTCGGCGCGTACCTGCTGCACCGCGGCATCCAGACCCTCCCGCTGCGCGTCCGCGCCCAGCAGGCCGGCGCGGCGAAGCTCGCCGCCTGGCTCGCCGGGCACCCCGCCGTCGAGCGCGTCCACCACCCGTCGCTGCACGACCCGGCCGGGCTGGTCGGCCGCCAGATGTCCGGCACCGGCAGCCTGCTCGCCTTCGAGGTACGCGGCGGCGCGCCCGCCGCGGCCGAGGTCGCCGGCGCCTGCGAGCTGATCACCCACGCCGTGTCGCTCGGCGGCGTCGACACGTTGATCCAGCACCCGGCCTCGCTCACCCACCGGCCGGTCGAGGGCGACGCGAAGCCCTGCGGCGGGCTGCTGCGCGTCTCGGTGGGCCTGGAGGACCCGGAGGACCTGCGGGCGGATCTCGCACGGGCGCTGTCGCGGATCTGACGCCGCCCGGCCGCTGTCCCGCGCGCCGTCGCCGGGTCACGACTTCGGGCCCACATGCCGGTCGAGGGCGGCGACCGCCTCCCGGCGGGCGACTGACAGGGACCACGGCAGATTCATCCGCCACGCGATGCCGAGCAGGTCGAGGGACCACTGGCACAGCGCCATGATGTCGGTGGAGCGGTTGGAGAACATGTAGCGGGGATAGACGTATTCCTTCCCGCGAACGACGACCCGGTTGGTGAAGCGGCAGCCGTCGGAGTGGAAGAGGCCCCGCAGGAAGTCGCCCGGGTGGGCCTCGACGATGCTCCGCTGCCAGGCGGCCAGGACGATCGGGCGCTCGTGTTTCTTGCCCGGTCCGTGCTGGGGGAACAGGCACGGCCAGTGGAGT
This sequence comes from Micromonospora sp. ATLC20, assembly GCF_057196585.1. Classification (NCBI taxonomy): domain Bacteria; kingdom Bacillati; phylum Actinomycetota; class Actinomycetes; order Micromonosporales; family Micromonosporaceae; genus Micromonospora; species Micromonospora sp. ATLC20. The sequence continues at coordinate 1,778 of NZ_JBXUOV010000107.1, read as the reverse complement.
GCTGTGCTCTGTATGGCGACACAGCCGCGCTTCTGGATGCGCTGCACCTTGTTGGCCAACACCGCCCGCATCGCTGCGTCGCACTTCTCGATCAGGCTCGGCCAGGCGTCGGCACAGTAGATGCGGAGCACCGGCGTCCGGTCCGTGGTGACCAGGTGTCCGTCACCAAGATAGAGCCCGAGCAGGTAGGCGTAGGAGGCATGGTCGGGTGGGACGTCCGGATTGGGGCGGCACCGGAAGCAGCGGACGGCGCTTCCGAAGATCGCTGGCTCTGGTCGGTCGACGCACCAGTGCCAGACCGTGGTGTAGGGCAGGGACAGGCTGCGGGCCACCGAACGGATGTTGTGACCCTGGGCGCGAAGGGCGCGGGCTCGTGCCCGCATTTCGGGAGGATGCACAGCAGCATCCTCGAACACATGTATGACAAGAGTGCCGGGAGCGGGATTCGAACCCGCAAGCCCTTTCGGGCAGAAGTGTTTGAGACTTCCGTGTATGCCGTTCCACCATCCCGGCGGGGTGCGGTAACTGTACCCGACTAGGCTCATGCGGGAGCATGTGTGGTGACCGTGCCGGGATCGATGGTGGGAGTGGCTCGTGGGCGAGATGCAGGCGGACGCCGAGCGCAAGCGCGTTCTGATCGCCGAGGACGAGGCGCTCATCCGGCTGGACCTGGCCGAGATGCTTGTCGAAGAGGGCTACGAGGTGGTCGGCGAGGCCGGTGACGGCGAGACCGCCGTCAAGCTCGCCGAGGAGCTCAAGCCGGATCTGGTCATCCTCGACATCAAGATGCCGATCATGGACGGGCTGGCCGCCGCCGAGCGGATCGCCGGCGCGCGCATCGCCCCGGTGATCATCCTGACCGCGTTCAGCCAGCGTGACCTGGTGGAGCGGGCGCGGGCGGCGGGCGCGATGGCGTACCTGGTCAAGCCGTTCCAGAAGAGCGACCTGGTGCCGGCGGTGGAGATCGCGCTGTCCCGCTACTCGGAGATCGCCGCGCTGGAGTCGGAGGTGGCCGGCCTCACCGACCGGCTGGAGATCCGCAAGACCGTGGAGCGCGCCAAGGGCGCGCTGATGACCACGTACGGCATGACCGAGCCGCAGGCGTTCAAGTGGATCCAGCGCACCGCGATGGACCACCGGATGACCATGAAGGAGGTCGCCGAGCGGATTCTCGCCGAGACCGCCGGCGGCGAGGTGGAGCAGCCCACGCCCTGACCTGCCCGGGAGGCGTCCGATCGATAGGATCGGATGCATGTCATCCCCGCGCGTCCGGCCGGCCCTCGTCGCCGCTGCCGCCGCGCTGCTCCTGGCGGCCTGTCACGCCACCCCGCGACCGCTGCCCGAGCCCGCTCCGGTACGCCCGCAGTGGCAGCCCGTCGAGCTGGCCCTTCCCGCCGGCGCCAGTGGACGTCCGGTGCTGCGTGACGCCGCGCGGTGCGCCGGCCGGTGGTACGTGGTGGGCGGGCTGGTCGATCCGGCGGGGGAGACCCGACCGGCGGCGTGGTCCTCATCGGACGGCGTGACCTGGTCGCCGGTTCCGGTGCGCGCGCAGACGTTCTACGGCCGTCAGCACGTGCTCTACGCGGTGGCGTGCCGCGACGACGGGATGGCGGCGCTGGGCGCGAAGACCGGTGGCGTGCACGGCAATCCGCGTACCGGGACGTGGGTGTGGCGTCCGGGCGGGCCGTTGCGGGAGGTGCCGGCGGCGTTCGAGCTGTTCGGCGGCCCGCGCGCGGTGAGCGCGTCGCGGCTGGCGGCCGGGCCGGGCGGCTGGCTGG